>NZ_JBEZFI010000024.1:0-94738 GCF_040649295.1 Micromonospora sp. NPDC048999
TAGAGGGTGTACTGCACCCCGTTGCACGGCACTGCACACGCGTACGAAATTGCAGGCCATGCAGCGGGGTGCAGTGCATTCTGACGAACTCATAATCCCTCGGTCGCGGGTTCGAGTCCCGCCCGCCCCACCTCGTAAAACCCCTGGTCAGCCAGGGTGGCGACGACCCGGACGAACCGCGTCAAACGCCGGATCTGTCCCCTCGGTCCGCACTGAATCCGCAGCAGCACGAGCCGCCGCCCGGTCCAGGCGATTCGCCACCTGGTCGAGGTCGTCCTCGAACAGGTCCGCATAGACGTCCAGGGTCATCGCCGCCGAGGCGTGCCCGAGCACCCGCTGAACCGCCTTCGTTGGCGCCCTCGGCCACCGCCAGGCTCGCCGCAGCTCATGCGGGGTGAGACCAGCGAGACCGACTGACGCCGCAGCCCGGTCGAAGAGCCGCCGGCGGAAGTTGTTGTTTGCGCAGCACCGCATGACGAGCAGATGGAGTACCTGCGCGAGATGGCTCAGCGTGGGGCCGAGTATGGGGCCAAGCTGGAGAGCCATGGAGACGGCGGCGACGCGGACCATTGTGAATCCGAGTATGTAGCGGTCTACAGCAGAGGCTACCGCGCGCCCCACTTCGAGAACCACGACGAAGAACGCGCCTTGTGGGAAGAGGGCGAGAATTTGTTCATGGAGAGCTGCAGACTTATCACGCCGATGCCGGTACGCCCGCAGAGTGAGTCCCCCAGCCCTTCCTCCCCACCGGCATGATTCGGACGAACCGACGAGGAGATCCGCTTCGGTCCTAGCCGCCACGCTTCGCCACGTCACTGAGGTACCTGCATGGCAGCTCGGCCCCCTGGTGCCAGGCGCTTCCCATCACGTCGACGGGGTAGCTGACCTCTCTGACCTGTCGGTCGGCGGTCTCGACCGAGAACCGTATCGACAGCGGCTCGCTCCCAAACGCGCGTATCGGCAACGGCTCGCTCCCAAACGCGTTGGAGCACTCGATGCGCAGCGTGACATCGATCCTGCCGGTGCCGCTGGGGGATAGCAGTCGAGACTGGCCGGTGTCACGGACCTGGATGCCGGGTCGTTCACCGACAGCCGCACGAACCGTAATCGGCGCAGGGCCAGCGTTGAGTACTCTCAGTTGCCCGTTCATCTGAACGACCCCCGTGACCGGCTCGCCAGGGGCCGGCCGGTGGACGTCCGAGCCCCCGTCACCGGATGCGGCAAAGACCACGAGTAAGACCGATGCATTCCGCTTCCGCTCGTCCCGCGCGTCTCGCAGCTCGCTGATACCGACACCGCCGAGTACAACGCCGACCACGAAGGCAGCGACGAGTCGTACGTTCATCTTCCGTCTGGCCATGAGGCGGTCAGGGGTGGCGCCGCCCGACTCCGCCGGCTGGTGGTCGTACTCGTCCAGTTCAATCGCTTCGCGCTCCGCCGGCATGGCGTCAGCCTAGGGCGTTCCATGACCGCACGCCGCCGGTCGTATGGCCACTGGTGCAGTCAACCGGCCATCGGCGAGTCACGATCCGGGCCGAGGGCGGCGGCCCGTGCAACCCCCTCCTTCGTTTGACATCGCTATGGATAGCGGTTATCTATTGTCGATCTACGGAGGGTGTGCTGGGTGCAGGACGTGGTGCTGGCCATGCTGGCGAAGGAACCGGCGTACGGGTACGAGCTGCGTAGCCGGGTGCGTGGCGCGCTCGGCCCGCTCGGCGAGGCGATGAACGCCGGGCAGATCTACGTGACGCTGGCCCGGCTGGCCAAGGCGGGCCTGGTGACCTCGCAGCGCGCCGAGGGTTTGCCGGACCGGCCCGACCGCCGGGTCTACGCGTTGAACCCGGCCGGGCAGCAGCGGGTCGCCGCCTGGCTGGCCGAGGTGAGCTGGCCGAGGCCGGACCTCACCGAGTTTCACCTCAAGCTGGTGGCCGCCGCTGCCGCCCGGCTGGCCGATCCGGTGGCTCTGGTTGACGCACAGCGGCGTGAGGTGCTGCGCCGGCTGCGGGATGCCCAGCGGGCCGCGCTGGAACGGTCGGTGGATCCGGTCGTCGGGTTGCTGTTGGAAGGGGTCGTGCTGCGGCTGCGGGCCGACCTGGAGTGGCTGGAGGCGTGCGAACGCATGTGGACCGAACGCGACCGGACCGGAGGCAAGGCGAACCCGTGAGCGAGCAAAGCGAGCGCCGGGAGGCCACCGGTGGCAGCATGACCGGATCGGCGCTGTTACGGGCACGCGGGGTGAGTAGGCGGTACGGCCGGGGCGGCGCCCTGGTGCGCGCGGTCGACGAGATCGACCTGGAGGTGCCGGCGGGGCAGACGCTGGCGATCATGGGTCCCAGTGGCTGCGGGAAGTCGACCCTGTTGCACCTGCTCGGCGGGCTGCAACGCCCGACCGACGGCGAGATCTGGCTGGGCGAGCACCGAATCGACGCGATGAGCGAGCGCGCCTTGGCCCGGCTGCGGCGGCATCACATCGGCTTCGTCTTCCAGTCGTTCCACCTCATGGACGAGTTGACCGCCGTGGAGAATGTCGAGCTGGCCGCGTTGCTGGCCGGGCAGTCTCCCCGCCGGGCCCGGCAGCGTGCCCTGCATCTGCTGGACCGGGTCGGGCTCGCCGACCGCGCCACGCACCTGCCGTCGGCGTTGTCCGGCGGGCAGCGGCAGCGGGTCGCCATCGCCCGTGCGTTGAGCAACGAGCCGCTGGTCGTGTTGGCCGACGAACCCACCGGCAACCTGGACAGCGCCGCCACCCTGGACGTGCTACGGCTGTTCGAGGAGATGCGTACGGCGGGGCAGACCCTGGTGGTGGTCACCCACGACGCCCGCATCGCCGCGGTCGCCGACCGGGTGATCGCCATGCGCGACGGGGCGTTCGCCGACGACAGCCAATTCGCCGCCAGTACGGGCACCGGCACGGTCTACGGCGGGTGGAGCTGAGGTGGCCGGGCGTCTGCTACTCGTGTGTCGGCTGATGGTGCGGGACCTGCGCCGGCGCCGCACCGAGACCGTACTGCTGCTGCTCGCGATCAGCGCCGCGACCGCGACGCTGACCCTCGGCCTCGCCCTGAACAATGCTCTCGCCCAACCGTACGAGCGGACCCGGGCCGCCACTGCGGGCCCGGACGTGGTGGCGATGCCGGGAGCGACGGGCCCGGAGGCTCTGGCCGCCCTCGCGCCGCTGGCCACCGCGCCCGGTGTCACCGCGTACAGCGGGCCGTACCCGATGGCCTATCTGACGCTGACCGCCCACGGCAAGACCGTGCCCGCGGTCGTCCAGGGCAGGGACAACTCCCCGGCGGCGCTCGACCGGCCCGCGGTGACCACCGGCACCTGGGTACGCCCCGGCGGCGTGGTCATCGAACCCACCTTCGCCAGCGCCCTCGGCGTACGCACCGGCGACACCGTCGACATCAACGGCCAGCCGCTGCGGGTGGTCGGGACCGCGGTCACCGCCGCCAGGGCCGTTTACCCGCGCGCCGACTGGCGCTATGGTCCGGGCAGCCCTCTGGTCCAGTACGCCGGCCTGGTGTGGGTCGACCGTAGCCAGCTCGGCGCGCTGGCCGGCGCGCGGCCGCTGTCGTACACGCTGAACTTGCGATACGCCGACCCGCACGCCGGTACATCCTTCCGCCACATGAACACGGGCGGGATCGAATACACCAGCTGGCAGGAGATCGCCTACCAGGACGGCAGGCTGGTCGAATTCGCACACGAGGCCCTGCTCATCGGCAGTTGGCTGCTCACCGCCCTCGCGGTGGCCAGCGTCGCCAACATCGTCGCCGGTCGCGTCGTCGACCAGCGCCGCCGGGTGGGACTACTCAAGGCCGTCGGCGCCGGACCAGCCATGATCGCCGCCGTCCACCTCGCCGAATACCTCGTCATCGGGCTCGCCGCCGCCGGCGCCGGCCTGGCCGCCGGCTGGCTCGCCGCGCCCTGGCTGACCCGACCGGGCGCCGGACTTCTCGGCTCCGTCGGCGTTCACCCGCCCGCGCTACGCGCCGTGCTCGCCACCACCGTCCTCGCCCTCGCCATCGCCGGCGCGGCGACGCTGGCACCCGTGCTACGCGCCGCCAGCACCGACACCGTCCACGCGTTGGCCGACGCCGCCACGCCACCCCGACGTCGAGGGTGGCGCGTCTGGCTGTCCCGCCGAATGCCCACCGCCCTGCTGATCGGGGTACGCATCAACGCCCGCCGCCCCCGCCGCGCCGGCCTCGTCGTGGTGAACACCCTGATCACCACGACCGCGCTCGCCGCCCTGCTCATGGGCCTGATGCAGAACCGGCAGGTCAAGCTCGGCGAATCGGAGCTGGCCAACCCCCAGAGCACGCGAACTCTCCAGGCCATGTTCCTCGTCATCGTCGTGCTGTGCGTTCTCGCGCTCATCAACGCCGTCGTGAGCACCTGGACCGCGGTCCTCGACGCCCGCCACCCCCTGGCCGTCGCCCGCACACTCGGCGCCACCCCGGCACAGGTAACCGTGGGCATGGCGGTGGCGCAGCTACTTCCCGCGATACCCGGCGTCGCCCTCGGGGTCCCGGCCGGCATCGGGCTGTATCTGGTCGCCACTGCGGGCGACCCCCAGTACGCACCCGCCTCCTGGATGCTCGCCATGGCCCTCGCGGTCCTGTTCGCCGTCGCCGCACTCGCCGCCATCCCTGCCCTGGCCGCCGCCCGCCGCCCGGTCGCCGACGCCCTCCAACCCTCACCGACCTGACCGGCCGCCAACGGCCCGCAGCCCGCCAAGCCGGCCGGGTTGCCAGTCCGCAGGGCCGCGCAGGGACGTCGGCGGGTGCCTCCGGTGGGAGGCACCCGCCGACGTGGCGTGGGTCGGTGCGCTGTTACCGGATGGTGGCGAGCCAGTTCTGGACCACCGGGATGTCGACGCGCTGGTAGCCGCCGATGTACCGGCAGTTGTCGTTGTTGCCGTAGCTGGTGACCGCGACCAGGTATCCGTTGAGGAAGGTCGGGCCGCCCGAGTCACCGAAGCAGGTGCCGCCACCGCCGTGGACGTCGTTCGGGTTGCCGTTCAGCTGCAGGACCTGCGGGGTGAGCTTCTGCCCCGGGGAGGTCGTGTAACGGCGCAGCAGCGGGTAGCTCATCGGCTGGGGCTTCTGCGGGCCCGACTCCGGCTTGCGGACCTCGGTGCCGTATCCGACCAGGTCGAAGAGGGTCTTGTTGAGTTTCGGCTGCGCGAACTGGTCGAGGTAATTGGTCGGTGCCACGGTGGCGGGAGCGATGCCGGTCACCGGCTTGTCCAGCACGATCACCCCGGCGTCGTTCCAGTTCTTCAGGTCGGTGAAGTCCGAGTACTGCGGGTGGGTGAACGCCGTGCCGGACAGGTAACCCGCCGCGGCGAGTTCCTGCGGCGTGTAGCCGACGCTGGGGTTCGCGGCCACCGGGAACGGGCTCGGGGGCGCCTCGGCGATGAACGAGTCGAAGGTGACCAGGGTCTTGCCGAGGGTTCCCTGGGTGCAGTGCGCGGCCGTGAGGATGATGGTCGGCGAGACGAGCGTGGCCGAGCACCGGTAGCGGCCGGTCTCGTCGTAGAACATGATCAGGCCCACGTTGGGGTGCCGGTTGCCGTCGGGTTCGCCGCCGGTGATGGCGGCTGCGGGGGCGGTTGTGGCCACCAGCGCGAACGTCGTCGCGACGATCGCGGCCAGGGTACGACGCAGTGCTCTCATGCCGGCCCATCCTGCCCGGTCCCTGCGCTCTCCGAAAGGCCTGAGCCGCCGGTCAGGTGGTCGGATGACGGCCGTCTTGACCGTCATCCGGGCGCGCAGGCGTGGAGGCCTTGGCGCGGCGCCTGGTCCGAGCGCATCCCGAAGAACCGGCTCACCTACGATGACCTGCGGCGATGGGAGGGTGCGGGGAGATGAGCGGGATCCGGTGGGGCGTGGTGCTGCCGCAGGGCTGGCGGTCGGACCTCACCCACCTGGCCGATCCGGTGGAGCAGTTCGAGGCGATGGTCGGGGTGGCCCGGGAGGCCGACGAGCTGGGCTACGACTCGGTGTGGCTCTACGACCACCTGCTGGCCGTCTCCGGCGAGCCGGACACCACCTTCGAGTGCTGGACCAGCCTGGCCGCGATCGCCCGGGAGACCCGCCGGGTCCGGCTCGGCCAGATCGTCACCTGCAACAGCTTCCGCAACCCGGCGCTGCTGGCGAAGATGGCCGCCACCCTGGACGTGGCGAGCGGCGGGCGGGCGTTCCTCGGCCTCGGCGCCGGCTGGGACCAGCGTGAGTACGACGCGTACGGCTACGAGCAGCCGTACCCGTCGACGGGGGAGCGGCTGACCCGGCTGGACGAGGCGGCGGCGGTGGTGACGGCGATGCTGCGGGAGCCGGTCGCCACGGTCGAGGGCCGGTACCACTCGGTGCGGGCGGCGCAGAACGTGCCGACCGGGGTGCAGCGGCCACACGTACCGCTGCTGGTCGGCGGCAGCGGCGAGAAGCGCACGCTGCGGACGGTGGCCCGGTACGCGGACGCCTGCAATCTGACCGACCACACCGACCCGGCCTTCTACCGGCACAAGCTGGACGTGCTGGCCGGGCACTGTGCCGACGTCGGCCGCGACTACGACGCGATTCTGAAGACCGCCTCCCTCTCGGTCGTCACCGGTGCGACGGACGGTGAGGTGACTGCTCGCCTGCGTGGGCGCGACCGGGCGGAGGTGGCCGTGGGCAGCGCCGTGGGCACCCCCGCCGAACTGGTCGAGGTCTTCGGCCTGCTGGTCGAGGCCGGCATCGAGTACGTCATCCTCTACTTCCACGAGCCGACCGACCTGGCTCCGATGCGGCTGTTCGCCAGTGAGGTCGCCCCGCAGCTCGGCTGACGCGTCGGGTTCGGTCAGCCCGCGTCGGCGCGGAACTCGTCGGTGATGGTCCGCAGCGCCCGGGTCAGGTCCTTGGCCGACAGGGCCGCCTGCGGGTCGACCAGCCACTGGGTCGCCAGGCCGGCGAGCAGTGCCTGGTGAAAGGCGCCGAGGGTGAGCGCGGCCGGCTCGTCGACGGTCGGGTCGAGCCGGTGGAAGACCTCGGCCAGGCCGAGTCGGGCCTGCCGGTTGGCGGTGGCGAACGCCTCCCGTAGCTCGGGCGCGCGGTCCATCTGCGAGATCAGCTCGAACTGGATGGCCCAGAGCGGCCGCAGCCGGGCGAAGGATTCGATGATCCGTTCCCAGGCCGCCTCGAACCGCTCCTGCGGCGTGGCCTCCGGGCCGGCGTCTTCCGCGAGGGCGCGGCCCAGCTCCTCGCCCCACTCCGCCATCGCCTCGATGAGGGCCTCGTTGAGCAGCGCCTTCGTCGTGCGGAAGTGGTAGCCGATGGCGGCCAGGCTGGTGCCGGCGGCGGCGGCGACGTCGCGGGCCTTGGTGCCGGCGTAGCCCTTCTCCATCAGGCAGCGCTTGGCTCCGGCGAGCAGGTCGTCCCGATTTCCCATGCGAACAGCCTAGCCGATTTCTCGCACAAACGTCTTGCACAAATGTATAACACGCTCGTACAGTCGCTGGCATGACCGATGTGCTGATCTCCGGCGCCGGCGTCGCCGGCCCTGCCCTCGCCTGGTGGCTGCGCCGCCACGGCTTCCGTCCGACCGTCGTCGAGCGGGCCCCGGCCCCCCGCGACGGGGGCTACAAGGTGGACATCCGGGGCGCGGCCCTGACCGTGGTGGACCGGATGGGCCTGCGCGAGCAGGTCAGCAGCCACGACACCGGAATGCGGCTGGCCCGCTTCGTCAACGCCGACGGGGCGCAGCTGGCCACCATGGACGCCGCGCTCTTCGGCGGCCGGGAGGGGGACGACGTTGAGATCATGCGCGGCGACCTGGCCCGCATCCTGATCGACGCCACGACCGACGTGGAGTACCGCTTCGACGACTCGATCGTCGCGCTGGAGCCGAGCGCCGACGGGGTCGAGGTCGCCTTCGAGCGGGGGCCGAACCGCCGCTTCGACCTGGTGATCGGCGCCGACGGGTTGCACTCGACGGTCCGGCGGCTGGCCTTCGGGCCCGGCTCGGCGTACCTGCGCCCGCTCGGGCACCACATCGCGATCTTCACCGTGCCGGCCGAGTACGGCGAGGAGCGCGTCGAGCTGATGCACCCCGCCCCCGGCCGGAGCGTCGGTGTCTACCGGACCGCCGGCGCACCGGACGCCCGGGCGCTCTTCCTCTTTCCGTCGCCAGCCGAGGAGCCCGACCACCGGGACGTCGCGGGGCAGCGGGCGGCGCTGGCCCGGGCGTTCGCCGGGTCCGGCTGGCGGGTGCCGGAGCTGCTGGCCGCAATGGCGGACGCGCCGGACTTCTACTTCGACGCGATGAGCCAGGTACGGATGGACCGCTGGTCGACCGGGCGGATCGCGCTGCTCGGCGACGCCGGGTACGGGGCCTCACCCGCCTCCGGGCAGGGCACCAGCCTGAGCCTGGTCGGGGCGTACGTGCTGGCCACGTCGCTGGCCGAGGCGGGCGGCGATCCGGCCGCCGGGTTCGCCGCGTACGAGCGGCGGATGCGCCCGTTCGTGGCGGCCAACCAGCGGCTCGCCGACCGCAACCTCAAGGGCATGGTGCTCGGTTCGGCCGCGCAGATCCGATTCCAGACGCTGATGCTGCGGCTCATGCCGCGCCTGCCCGGCCGGGAGCGGATGATCCGCCGGGTGACCGAGCCGATCCGCGAGGCCGCCACCGCGATCACCCTGCCGGAGTCGCCGCCGGCGTCCCGACGGCACCTCATGCGGTGACCGGTCGACGAGGTGGGGTCAGATCGCCGCGCGGTTCCGGTCGGCGGCCAGCGTCAGGTACGCCGCGACGCCCAGAGCCGAGAGCCCGGCCTGGGTCAGCACCCGGCCCCACCCGAGCTCGGTCGACCCGGTGCTCTCGAGCAACGCGAGGACCGTCGGCAGGGTGAGGACGACCAGCCCCTCCAGGCCGGTGAACAGCCACATCAGTGGCCCCGGCGCGAAGGTGCCCATCGGAGTGTCGACCAGGGGCAGGCTGTTGTCGATCGCCCGCGCCCGGGCCCGCCTCAGCGCGGCGACCGCGACGGCGGGCCCGACTGCCAACCCCAGGGCCCACCACGGGCCGGGTGGCAGGTCGGACCGCAGGGCCAGGGCGGTCAACGCCAGCCCCGACCAGGCGGCGGCCAGGATCGCCGGCGCGAGGAACCGGGCGGCGACGACCTGGCGGCCGGTGCGGCCCAGCAGCCGAACCAGGGCCGGTTGGGCCGAGTCGCGGCGTACCGCGTCGAGCGTGGTGTCGGCGCTGATCAAGCCGCCGGCCAGCAGGACCGGGACGAGCACCCAGCCGGGGCTGCCCGTCAGCATCGCCGGCAGCAGCGCGGCAGCGGCGAGCCAGCCGAGGCGGCGCCGCTTGCGCCGCAGCACCAGCAGATCGTGGCTCGCCTCGACGGGAAGCCCGGGCAGCCGGCGCACCGGCGCGGACCGGAGAGTGCGGCCCCGCCACGAGCGGCGCTCCCGGAGGTCGGACAGGTAGGAGGGCTCGACGGCGTAGGCAGCGTCCAGGTAGGAGCCGACGAGATTCGAGGACTCCCGCAACCGCCTCCCGGAGAAGTCGTCGAGCTGGCGTACCGCGACGGCGGTGCCCAGGACCGCGGCGGCGATCGCCGCCAGCGCGGCGGTCCACAGGACCGGGGCGGCGGGCGCGGCGATCGGCCGCGCCGGCACCACGGGGGCGACCAGAGCCGCCGCGCCGGATCCGAGCAGCAGCACGGTGACGAGACGGTCCCAGCGACGGGCCCATCCCGGGTCGCGCTGGCCCCGCACGGTGGCCAGCGCGATCAGCACGCCCGCAGCGGCGCCGAGCGCCGCCCAGCCGAGCAGCGTCGCCCCGTCGACCGGGCGCGTGGCGAGTCGACCGACGCAGACCACGGCGGCGGCGATCCCGACGGCGGCGGCGGCGAGCACCGTGCGGACCAGTGCCGGGAGCAGCAGCCCACGCCGGCGTACGGGTGCGGTGAGCAGCCAACTGGCGTTTGAACGCCCGATGACCAGCGGACCCAGCCGGCGCAGCGCCGCCGACAGGCCCGCGCCGCCGACCCCGACCAGGGCGGCGATCGTCAGCGGGTTCGGGTCGACGACCGGTGCGGCGGGCCAGAGGGTACGCCCCAATCCCGGCCCGAGCAGCGCGATCGCCATGGCGATGGCGAGCACCGCCACGTACACCGTCCCCATTGAGATGGTTCCACGGGCGGCCGCCTGGCGGCGGCGGATCCACCGCCGCAGTTCGACGGCCGACGTGAGCAGCACGTCCGCACCAGAGCCGCTGCTCGGCCGGACGGTCACGCCGCACCGCTGGTGGTCGGCGTCGACGCGGTGTCGAGTGAAAGGACGGGACATCCCACGGCGGCGACCAGGGACGGGTCGTGGCTCGCCATCAGGATGCTGCCTCCGGCGTCCAGGTAGTCGCGCAACTGCCCGGCGACGACCTGGCGGATACCGGCGTCGAGCCGCTGCTCGGGCTCGTCAAGGACCAGCAGCTCACTCGGCCGGGAGAGGACGACGGCGAGCAGCAGCCGCTGGCGCTGGCCGGAGGAGAGGGTGTCCGGGGCGCTGTCCGCGAGCGGATGCAGCCCCAACGCGGTGAAAAGACGGTCGATCCGGCCGTCGCCCGGGTCGGCGCCGCTGGCCAGCCGGATCAGCTCGACATGCTCGCGGACGGTCAGTCCCGCGTACCAGCTCGGCTGCTCGACCGTGGTGGCGACTCGCCGCCAGAACGTCGCAGACTCGTCGGGCCGCTGCCCGAACACCCGCACTGTCCCCGCGTCCGGCTCGACGAGCCCGGTGACGCAGCGGAGCAGGGTGGTCTTGCCGGTGCCGTTTTCGCCGGTGAGACAGAGCGCGGCGCCGACGGCCACGGTCAGGTCGACGTCCTGGAGCACGGGCCGGGCACCGAAGGTCACCCGAAGCCCACGGATGGAGACGGCCGTTGAGGTCACGCCTCAGGTTAGATCGGAATGCCAAGAGGTTGGATCTTCTTGCCACGCGGCTCAATATGCTCGGGGCATGGAACTGCGGATCTTCACCGAACCCCAGCAGGGCGCCAGCTACGACCAACTGCTCGCGGTGGCACGCTGCGCGGAGGAGACGGGCTTCGGCGCGTTCTTCCGTTCCGACCACTACCTGAAGATGGGCTCGGTGACCGGCGAGCCCGGCCCCACCGACGCCTGGACCACCCTGGCGGGCCTGGCCCGGGACACCGCCCGGATTCGGCTCGGCACCCTGATGACCGCGGCCACCTTCCGGCTCCCCGGCCCGCTCGCGATCACCGTGGCGCAGGTCGACCAGATGAGCGGCGGCCGGGTCGAGCTGGGCATCGGTACCGGCTGGTTCGCCGAGGAGCACACCGCGTACGGCATCCCGTTCCCGCCGCTGGCAGAGCGCTTCGACCGGCTGGAGGAGCAGCTCGCCGTCATCACCGGCCTCTGGGAGACCCCGGCCGGCGCGACCTTCGACTTCCCCGGCAAGTACTACCCGGTCAGCGACTCGCCCGCGCTGCCCAAGCCGGTGCAGCAGCCGCGCCCGCCGATCCTGATCGGCGGAATGGGGCCGAAGCGGACACCCCGGCTCGCTGCCCGGTACGCCGACGAGTTCAACCTGCCGTTCGCCTCGGTCGAGGACTCGTCGGCCCAGTTCCAGCGGGTGAAGGACGCCTGCGCCGAAATCGACCGGGATCCGTCCGGCGTGGTCTGGTCCAACGCCCTGGTGCTCTGTTGCGGGCGGGACGAGGCCGAGGTGGCGCGGCGTGCGGCGGCGATCGGGCGGGAGCCCGCCGAGCTGCGCGAGAACGGCCTCGCCGGGACGCCCGCCGAGATCGTCGACAAGCTCGGCCGGTACGCCACGGTCGGCAGCAGCCGGGCCTATCTCCAGGTGCTCGACCTGTCCGACCTGGACCACCTGGAGCTGGTCGCCGCCGAGGTCATGCGGCAGCTCTGACCTCAACTGAATCGGTTACGCCTTCAGCTCTGTAGGGAGCCGAGCAAGCAGTGCCCGGGGCGGAGGCAGCGGCCGGACGTGCCTTGACAGGTGACGGATGATGCACCCGGCACGGCGTCGGATCGGGGGTACGACATGGACCTGCACCGCAGCCGCGGGGCGTTCACCCGCGAGGAAGCCGAAGGCGACCGTGTGACCGGGGCCGGCCGTAACTGGGCGGGCAACGTCCGGTACGCCGCCCGGGCGCGGCACGAGCCGTCCAGCATCGACGAGCTGCGCAAGCTGGTGGCCACCGCCGACCGAATCCGGGCGGTGGGCACCGGACACTCGTTCAACCGGCTCGGCGACACCACCGGAGCACTGGTCTCGGTGGCCGGGCTGCCGCCCACCGTCGCGCTGGACCGGGACCGCCGCACGGTCACCGTCGCCGCCGGCCTGCGTTACGGCGACATCGCCACCCGCCTGCACGCCGAGGGGTACGCGTTGGCCAACCTCGCCTCGCTGCCGCACATCTCGGTGGCGGGCGCGGTGGCCACCGCCACCCACGGGTCGGGTGTGGCGCACGGCAACCTGGCCACCGCGGTGGCCGCCATGGAACTGATCACCGCCGACGGTGACCTGCTCACCGTGGACCGCACCGATCCACGGTTCGCCGGGATGGTGGTCAACCTCGGTGCGCTGGGGGTGGTCACCCGGGTCACCCTCGACGTGGTGCCCACCTTCCACATCCGGCAGTACGTCCGGCTGGGCCTGCCCCGCGAGGCGCTCGATGCCGCCTGCGAGGCGGCATACAGCGTCAGCGTTTTCACCCGCTGGCGCTCGTCCCGGCTGGACCAGGTGTGGCTCAAACAGCGGGCCGACGCGCCGCCACCCCCGGCGGACTGGCTGGACACCGTCGCCGCCGAGGCCCCCTGCCACCCGGTGCCCGGCATGCCGGCGGAGCACTGCACGGCCCAACTCGGCGCGCCCGGGCCGTGGCACGAGCGGCTGCCGCACTTCCGGCTCGGCTTCACCCCGAGCAGCGGCGACGAGCTTCAGTCCGAGTGGCACCTGCCCCGCGCCTCGGCCGCCGACGCCCTCGCCGCGCTCGACCCGGCCGCCGAGCGGATCGCCGCGGTGCTGCAGGTCTGCGAGCTGCGTACGGTCGCCGCGGACGGGCTGTGGCTCAGCCCGAACTACGATCGGGACAGCCTGGCGATCCACTTCACCTGGATCGGCGACGCGGCAGCCGTGGCCCCCGTGCTGGCCGAGGTGGAGGAGCGGCTGACGCCGTTCACCCCGCGCCCGCACTGGGGCAAGCTGTTCGTCCGCGACCCGGCCGCCACGTATCCCCGGTATGCCGACTTCCGAGCCTTGCTGAGCGATTTCGACCCGGCCGGGAAATTCCGCACCGACGAACTGGACCGCTACTTCCCGCGCGACTAGCGGTGCCCGGGGGCCATCTGGTCACGCATGTTGCCGTGCTGCACCGCCCGGCTGATGTCGCTGGGCGAGACAATCCCGACCAGTCCCTGGTCGCTCACCACCAACGCCCGGCCGTCGGCGCACTGGCTGAGCCGGGGCAGCAGGTCGGTGAGCTGCTCCTCCGGGCGGGCGAGCACCAGGTCGTCGGCGCGGCAGGCGACCGAGGCCAGGGTGGTGGTGGCGCGCTGGTCGGCCGGGATACCGCGTACCCGGTCAAGGGTGACCAGGCCGACCGGCCGCCCGTCCTCGGCCAGCGGCAGCGCCGTGTGCCGGTAGGCGAACAGGTAGTGGTCCACGAAGTCGGCGACGGTCAGCTCTCCGGAGACGGTCTGCGGTTGCGGGGTCATCACGTCGCCGACGCGCACCCCCTGCAGCGCGCTGCCCATCCGGGCCTGGCGCTCCTCCGCGCTGGCGGCCCCGATCAGGAACCAGCCGATCAGCGCCAGCCAGAGCCCGCCGATCCCGGCGCCCCTCAGGAACTGCCAGAGCCCGACGGCGATCAGCAGGATGCCGAGCCCCCAGCCGGCGCGCGCGGCCACCACCGACGCCTTCGTGCGGTCGCCGGTGGCCCTCCACACCACCGCGCGCAACAGCCGCCCGCCGTCCAGCGGGGCGGCCGGCAGCACGTTGAAGATCGCCAGCAGGATGTTGATGCCGGCCAGCCAGGACAGCACGCCGAGCAGCAGGCCGCGCCCGCCGGTGAGGCCGACGAGCGCCGCGATCACGCCGAAGAAGATCCCGATGAGCAGGCTCACCAACGGCCCGACCCCGGCGATCCGCAGTTCGGCGCCCGGATCCTTCGCCTCACCCTTCAGCTTGGATACGCCGCCGAAGAGCCAGAGCGTGATGTCCTCGACTTCGATCCCGTTGCGCTTGGCCACGACGGAGTGGGCCAACTCGTGGGCAAGCAGGCCGCCGAAGAACACCACCGACGCGGCCAGTCCGGCCAGTACGTACGCGAAGGTCGAATAGCCGGGGTAGGAGTGTGGGAACAGACTGGCCGCCAGCGCCCAAGCGATCAGCGCGAAGATGACCACGACGCTCCAGTTGACCCCGACCGGTACGCCTGCGATCCGGCCAAGGCGGAAGCTCGCCCTCATGCCCCCGTCATACCCGCCGATTACGAACCCATGCCAGGGCGGTTGACCCGGGGTCTCCGAGCCGGACCGCCCGTGGCGCCGTCCGGCTCGGTAGTCAAGTTCCCGTCATTGAAATAATCGACGGATCTCTATAGGCTCTGCCGCAAGTTTTCCACGTTCATCGGCTTATCCGTTAAAGAAAGTGCCGGCTGGGCGCGAGGCGTTGCGGTGCCCGAGCAGGAGTGGTGGCCGGTGACACCGTTGCGCGAAAGGAGAGCAGATGGCGTCAACGAGCCGCCACCGGTTGGCTGTGGCAGGCCTGCTTGTCACCGCCCTCACCGCCGTCGGTGCGGGCCCCGCCGTGGCCGCTCCCGTCGAGGGAAAGATCCTCTACGCGGGCGACCCCACGGCCGTGAAGGACAGCTACATCGTCGTGCTGAAGGACGACACGGTTGGCCGGGCGCAGGTCGCCGGCAGAGCGCGGGACCTGGCCCGCGCCTATGGCGGCAAGATGGGCTTCGTCTACGACACGGCGCTGCACGGCTTCGAGGTTTCCCTACCCGAGTCGTCGGCCCGCCGGCTGGCCGGCGACCCGTCGGTCGCCTTGGTGCAGCAGAACCAGACCCTGTCGGCGCGGGGGGTCCAGCCCAACCCGCCGTCGTGGGGGCTGGATCGTATCGACCAGCGCGAGCTGCCGCTGGACAAACGCTACGCCTACCCCAACACGGGTGAAGGCGTGAACGTCTACGTCATCGACAGCGGCATCCGCCAGAGCCACCTGGACTTTGACGGGCGGGCGCATCCGGGGTACGACGCGATGACGCCGGGCGGCGACGCGGACGACTGCGACGGACACGGTACGCACGTGGCCGGCACCATCGGCGGCACCGCCTACGGGGTGGCCAAGGAGGTGGACCTCTACGCGGTCCGGGTGCTCGACTGCAACGGCGACGGCACGACCAGCACCGTCATCGCGGGCGTGGACTGGGTCACCAAGAACCACAAAAGCCCGGCGGTGGCGAACATGAGCCTCGGCGGCCTTGCCAACTCGCTTCTGGACAAGGCGGTGACCGAGTCGATCAAGGCCGGCGTCACCTACACGGTCGCGGCGGGCAACGACGCCAAGGATGCCTGCGGCTACTCGCCGGCACGGGTCGGCACGGCGATCACCGTCGCGGCGACCAACAGCAACGATGCCCGGCGCAGCACCTCCAACTTCGGCGGGTGCGTGGACCTCTTCGCGCCCGGCGGGAACATCGTCTCCGCTGGCCACAAGGACGACAAGGCGACGGCGACGATGAGCGGCACGTCGATGGCCGCGCCCCATGTCGCCGGCGCCGCCGCGATGGTGCTGGCCGAGCATCCGCAATGGACGCCGGCCCAGGTCGCCAATGAGATTGTCAAGAACTCCACCCAAGACGTGGTGACCGACACCAGGGGGGCACCGAACCGCCTGCTCTTCGTCGGGCCGTCGTTCCACTTCAAGGTGCCCTTCGCGGTCGTGGCGTCGAAGAAACCTTGGTGGTGGGACCTGGTGGATCTCGGCTTCGGCCCCATCGTGATCTGCATCCCGTGCGCCGGGCCGCTGCTCAAGTTCCCGAACGAAATGATCAACATAGAGCTGGAAAAACTTCTGCACACCAACGTCATCGCCGGCATGCAGAACCTCGGCTACGCACACGCCGCCGACAACCCCGAGGAAGCCCGCCGCTATCAGGACGTCGCCCTGACCTACTTCCGCACGGCGGCCACCAGCGCGGGCAAGGTCACCATGAAGTACAGCGCCGCCGGCTACTACGACCCGGAACGGGGCGAGACGGTCCCGGCCGAGAATCAGCCACTGGTCGACCTCGCTCATCATCTGAACGAAGGTCTCACCGTGCTTCAGGAGGCCGGGGCGGACAAGTCGCCCGAGCTCACCGACAAGGCCATGCAACTGCTCAACGCCGCCTACGCCGACTTCGCCGATGCCGCCGCGCTCGGTGGGCTGACCGGCAAGCAGTAGCGACAGCCGGTCCGCCACCGTGGCGGACACCGGGTCTGGACAGGCCCTGTGACGGGCCCTTGCCGGCAAGGGCCCGTCACATCGGGGAGGTCGGCGGCCAGGGTCAGCCGGCGGTGCGCCGGCCGAAGCAGCGCTCCAGCTCGGTGAGGTCGTAGAAGTAGCTTCCGGCGCTGATCGGCTTGCAGGCAGCCTTGAAGTCGGTCTCCTTCTCGTTGTAGAGCATCCGCACGATGTACTGGTTCCCGCGCTGGAACATGTCCCACTGGATGTTCGCCCCCATGGGGCTCACTAGAGCACCTCGCCAGGGGTTGTTCTCGTAGGTGTAGAGCGTCCCTTCCGGCATCTGTTGCGTGCTGCCGGGCAGCCCCATCAGCGCCGCCAGCGGGATGATCTCCTCGGCGTGCGTGAAGCGGAACACCGCGCCGCGATTGTGGATTCCGACACCCTTCGCCGCTTCGAGCTTGGCGAAGAAATCATCGAGCAGCACGGTGGCCATCCGGAATGAGATGTCGTCCCCGGCGAAGCCCGGACCCTTCCCGTAGAAGTCCTCGGCGTCCGCCAGGTAGCCGAGCCACTCCGCATCCTCGACAGGTACGAAACGTTCGAACCTCCAGTCGCCCTCGTCCCGCATGCCGGGTGTGATGAGGTAGAGGTTGTAGATCACCAGCGCGGCGTCGACCTCGTTCCTGACGTGCGTCTTCTTGCTCTCACTGTCGACGAAGTCGAACTCGCCGGCGGCCAACCGGTCGACGAAAGCGGGGGTGAAGAGCCCCTCCAGCAGGTCGCGGGCCACGGTACGGCTGCGCGGCTGCTCCTGGATCTGCCGCAGCACGTTCTTCAACCGGGGATCATTGTTGAGGTAGTTCTGGTAGGCGGCGTTGGCGGAGGACTTGTGAAAATACAACAGGTCCGGGTCGGCCTGGGGAGCTTGGATCAGCGAAGCGACGGCCGGGTCGGCCGCCGCCAGCCCCTCGCCGAAGTTCCGGCCGCTGTCGACCGCACGGTCCACGCCGGACGTGACGATCACAATCGGGTTGGACTTCTTCGGGATGTCGTTGAAGAGGGCCGGCAGCCGGCGATAAACCCGCGCCGCCAGGTCCCGGTGCTCTTGCACTCCACGGGTCGTAAGGTTGCCGTACCCGAGCTTTTCGTTGGCCGTCATGAGGGCCTGGACCGCGGGCCCGAACTCGGTGCCCAGATCGGTCAACGAGTTTTCGCTCTTGGCCTTCTTCCATACCTGCAAGGCGAGGTCGTCGTACTTCTTGCTCGACAGTCCGCGCGAACCGTGCCGCGCGACGTGCTCGGTGAAGACCGGCTTGAACCCGGATGGGGGCGCCTGGTAGGTCGCCGAGTTCTGCTGCGGGGTGTACGGAAGCTTGGTGCCGTACGACGTGGCGGAGGGCTGCGTGGTGCCGGACACGGCGGCGGCGGATGCGGTTCCCGAACTGGATATCACGAGCGCGGCGGCGAGAACCGCCAGCGGCCGGGCGAGGCGTTTCATCGTTCTCCTCTGAAACAGGGGATGTGTGCAGGTGCCAGCCCGCGGAGGGCAAACTGTGGACACCGTGAATCCCAGAGGTGAACGGAATCCGTTGCCAGGCTGTAATCGCTGTGTTCACCGACGTAGGTTTGGGCGAACGACATCGGCAGCTGGCCCGTGATCGACTCGGGTGTGCGGCAACCGGTGGTCTCGGTAGCGGAGGTGGTGGGTCAGCGGCGGCCGGGGGCCTGGCTCACCACGGTTCGGGAGAACTCGTTGGACGCCTCCACCGCCCACTCCAGGGCGAAGTCGGCCTCCTCCTCCCAGCCTGGACCGCCGATCGCGAAGTGCGACCGCCCGGGGAACTCCTGATACCCGGTGAGTGCCCGGGACGGCCGGTAGATGTCGGCGTTGAGGCGTACCACCCGGGGTGGCACGACGTTGTCGGCGTCCCCGGCGAGCAGCAGCAGCGGTGCCCGCTCTGACTCGTGACTGTCGATCTTCGTGACTCCGCCCGGTTCGAGGTTGGCGAAGACGGCCTCGAAGAGGACGTGCCCAGCGGCGGGGACGGCGTACCGCTCCCAGGCCGCGTCGGAGTCCTGCCGGCTCATCGTGTTGCCGAAGACGAAGTGGAAGTCGTCCGGGCTCATCGGCACCGCCTGGTGCAGGTGGGTCGGGCTGTCCAGGACGGGGAAGACCGACCGCAGAGTGCTTATCGGGAACTCCTGCACCCCGTCGACCGGTATGGGATGAACGGCCACGGCGGCGGCGCTCAGCTTCCTGGCGACCAGGAGTTGGGCGATCAGGCCGCCGAACGAGTGCCCCATGATGATCGGCGGGCGGGGCAGGTCGCGGGTGATCCGGGCGTAATGGTCGGTGATTTCGGCTATGCGCTGCCCGGCGATCGGGGCGGGATCCGCCCGTAGCTCCTCGACCTCGGCCTCCATGCCGGGCCAGGCCGGCGTCAGCACCTGGAAGCCCCGCGCCCGGTAGCGGTCGGCCCAGCGCTCCCAGCTGCGCGGGGTCAGCCAGAGCCCGTGGATCAGCACGATCGTGTCGACTCGTCCCGTCGGCGCCGCCATGGTGACCTCCCGGTGTCGCGGTGTGCGGACCCCGGCGGTTACCCGGCCCGGCCGCCGTCACTCCCCGATCGGATGTTCCCGGCGACGTCCCCATGGCCCTGACAAATGTCACGGGTGGAAGATGACGCATGCTCCGGGGACGGCAGGGGCGTTCCCTGGAGCATCGTTGTCATGACCGACATGCCACCGGCCGTCGAGCTGGCCGCACTCACCAAGACCTTCGGCCCCGTGACCGCCGTCGACGGGCTCAGCCTCCGCGTCCAGCCGGGCGAGGTGGTGGCGTTTCTCGGCCCCAACGGTGCCGGCAAGACCACCACCGTCGACATGATGCTCGGCCTGGCCCGCCCGGACGCCGGCACCGTCCGGCTCTTCGGCGGCCCGCCGACCGACGCCGTCCGGCTCGGCCGGGTCGCCGCCGTGATGCAGACCGGCGGCCTGCTCAAGGATCTCACCGTCGCCGAGACGGTACGGATGACCGCGCACTTCCACGCGCACACCCGGCCCGTCGCCGAGGTGCTGGAGCGGGCCGGGATCGCCGATCTCGCCGACCGCCCGGTGGGCAAGTGCTCCGGCGGCCAGCAGCAGCGGCTGCGCTTCGCCCTGGCCCTGCTGCCGGACCCGGACCTGATGGTGCTCGACGAGCCCACCACCGGCATGGACGTCGAGGGGCGGCGGGACTTCTGGCAGGCGATCCGGGCTGACGCCCGGGCCGGCCGGACCGTCATCTTCGCCACCCACTACCTGGACGAGGCCGACGCGTACGCGGACCGGATCGTGCTGGTGCGGCAGGGCCGGATCATCGCCGACGGCACCACCGCCGAGATCAAGAACCTGGCCGCCGGCCGGATCGTCCGGGCCACCCTGCCGGGCGCCGACCAGGCCGCCCTCGCCGCGCTTCCCGGCGTCCGAGCGGTCGAGGTACGCGGTGACGCGGTGCTGGTGCGGACCGATGACTCGGACTCGGTCGCCCGCCACCTGCTCACCCGCACCGCCGCCCGCGACGTCGAGATCACCTCCCGCAACCTCGAGGACGCCTTCCTCGCCCTCACCACCGACAGCCTGACCGCCGACAGCCTGACCGCCGACCCCGCGCAGCCCATCGGAGCTTGAGATGACCGTCGCCGCCTCGTCCACCACCACGTCGCCGAACCGTCCCGTCGACCGTCGTCCGCCCGCCCTCGGCGGGTTCTCCACGGCAGTGCTCGGCATCGAGATCCGCCGTGTGCTGCGCAACCGCCGTACCCTGATGTTCACGCTGATCATGCCGGCGGTGTTCTTCCTGCTGTTCGGGCTGCCGCAGCGCGGCCAGGAGCTGCCCAACGGCCGCCCGGTCACCGGCTGGATCATGATCAGCCTCGCCGTGTACGCGGCCATGGTCGCCACTACCAGCGCGGGGGCGGCGGTCGCCACCGAGCGGGCGCTGGGCTGGAGCCGACAGCTGCGGCTTACCCCGCTGCGCCCGGCCGCGTACGTGGCGACGAAGGTGGCCACCGCGATGGTGCTCGGGCTGGCCGGCGTGCTGGTCGAGTTCGCGGTCGGCGCCGCCGCCGGCGTACGCCTGCCGGCCGACGTGTGGCTGTTCGCCGGCCTGGCCGCCTGGATCGGGTCGCTGGTCTTCGCCGCCTTCGGGCTCTTCGTCGGCTACCTCGCCCCGGCCGAGAACGTCATGCAGTTCATGGGCCCGATCCTGGCCATCCTGGCCATGTTCGGCGGGCTCTTCGTGCCGCTGGAGATGCTGCCGCACGCCTTCCAGGAGATCGCCAAGTTCACCCCGGTGTACGGGGTCGGCCAGCTCGCCCGGGCCCCGCTGACCGGCGACGGCCTGGACTGGGCAGCGGTGGGCAACGTGTCCGCCTGGACGGCGATGTTCGGCCTCGGCGCGGCCCGGCTGTTCCGCCGGGACACCAGCCGCGTCTGACCCGCGGGGCCGGAGGTTAGCGTGTTCATCGTGAACCCGCCGCCGGAACGCAGCCAGCCGAGGACCCACTGGCGGTTCACCGGCTGGCTGCTTGCCGCGGTCTGGCTCTTCTTCCTCAACATCCCGCTGCTCACCGCCCTGCACCAGCCCGAACTGTGGCGGCGGGTGCTGGGCGCGTCCACCCTGGTCGCCTTCGGCGTCTGCTACGTGTGCGTCTTCCAGTGGGCACGGGCCCGCCGGCAGGCGCACCTGAGCGTCCCGCGCGGCCGGGCCTGGGCGGCCCTGGCGCTGCTGCTCGGCCTCGGGCTCGCCGGGCTGCCCGGCACGTCGGGAAACTGGCTCACCACGCTCGTCTTCGTCGCGGCGGCGGCGGTGTTCCTGCTGCCGACGCGCGAGGCGGTGGTGGTGGTCTTCCTCGCCGCGGCGACCCCACCGGTCGTCGCCGCCCTGGTGCCCGGCTGGGAGGCCGAGAGCACTGTGGTGTTCGCGGTGCTGCTCGCCTCGTTCGCCATGTTCGGGGTGACCCGGCTGGCCCAGCGCAACGCTGAGCTCCAGGCCGCCCAGCAGGAGATCCGCCGGCTCGCGGTGGCCGAGGAACGGGCTCGTACGGCCCGCGACCTGCACGACATCCTCGGTCACTCGCTGACCGTGGTGGCGGTCAAGGCCGAGCTGGCCGGCCGGCTGCTGGAGCTGGACCCGGCTCGGGCGGCCACCGAGATCGCCGATGTGGAGCGGCTGGCCCGGCAGGCCCTCGCCGACGTGCGGGGCACCGTCGGGGCGTACCGGGGGGTGCGCTTGGCGGCGGAGCTGGCTGGCGCCCGCTCGGCGCTGGCCGCCGCGGGCATCGCCGCGGACCTGCCGGAGACGGTGCCGCAGCTTCCGGCGGAGGCGGACGAGCTGTTCGGCTGGACGGTACGCGAGGGGGTGACCAACGTGGTCCGGCACAGCGGTGCCCGGCGCTGCGAGATCCGGGTGGACGGTTCGGCCGTGGAGGTCCGCGACGACGGCCGGGGGCCGGTCGGGGATTCCGGCGCGGCGGGGCACGGCCTGGTCGGGTTGCGCGAGCGGGCGCGGCGGCTGGACGCCACGGTCACCGTCGGCCGTCGCCCCGGCGGGCGCGGTTTCCTGCTGCGGGTCGCCCTGCCGGCCGGGTCCTGACGGGTGGCCGGGTTGTGACGGGCGGCCGGGTTGTGACGGGCGGCCGCGCGGCCGGCGCCGGGGACGGAGGACGTGGGGATGACCGAGCCGATCAAACTGCTGCTCGCCGACGACCAGGCGCTGGTGCGGGGCGCGCTGGCCGTGCTGCTGTCGCTGGAGCCGGACCTGGCGGTGGTCTCCGAGGTGGGCCGGGGCGACGAGGTGGTTCCGGAGGCCCGGCGCACGCGGCCCGACGTGGCGCTGCTCGACGTGGAGATGCCCGGCCTGGACGGGATCGCCGCGACCGCCGCGTTGCGGGCGGCGGTGCCTGACTGCCGGGTGCTGGTGGTGACCACGTTCGGCCGCCCCGGCTACCTGCGCCGCGCGATGGAGGCGGGCGCGGGCGGCTTCGTCGTCAAGGACACCCCGGCCCGGCAGCTCGCCGACGCGGTACGCCGGGTGCACGCCGGGCTGCGGGTGGTCGACCCGACCCTGGCCGCGGAGACCCTGGCAACCGGGGCGAGCCCGTTGACCGAGCGGGAGACCGAGGTGCTGCGGACCGCGCGGTCCGGCGGCACCGTGGCGGAGTTGGCGGCGATCCTGCACCTCTCCGAGGGGACGGTCCGCAACCACCTCTCCTCGGCGATCGGCAAGACCGGTGCCCGCAATCGGGCCGACGCGGTCCGGGTCGCCGAGGAGAACGGCTGGCTGCTCGGCCAGTGAGCCGGATCAGGCGGTCGCCGGCGGGGTGGGGAGCCGGTCCACCACCACCACGCTGGTTCCCGGCGGCACCTCGGCGAGCAGCTTGCGCTGACCGCTGCGGGTCAGCCGGATGCAGCCGTTGGTGACGTCCTTGCCGAGCGGCGCATCGGTGTACCAGCTGTGCAGCCCGATGTGCGCGCCGCGCAGGCCGGTCGGCAGCGCGTCCGGGTCGTCGGGGACCGAGCCCAGGGCGAAGACGTCGACACCGCCGTAGACCGCCTGGGGCGGGGGCGTGCGGCCGAGGATGAAGGTGCGCCCGAGCGGGGTGGGCTGCCCTGGCATGCCGAGGCTGACCTGCCAGGACTGCATCGCTTGGCCGTTCCGGTACCAGGTGAGTCGGTGGGGCCGGCGTTCCACCACGATCTGGTCGGGCAGGGCCACTCTGTGCCAGCCGCCGGCCGGTAGCCAGGCGATGCGGCGGTTCGCCGAGGGCAGCAGCACGGCGGTCCAGCCGACCCGTTGGTCGACGATCGGCATGGTCAGCTTGACGCCGCTGATGGTGGGGGCGAGGAAGGCCAGCGGCCGCCCGCCCGGCGCGTCGTATGCGGCGATGGTGCGGGATGGCGCGAGGCCCTCGGTGAGCGGCCGCGTGTCGCCGGTGCCCGGGTCGGCGGGGAACCCGCGTGGTGCCGCGGCGTACGTGACCACCGGCAGGTCGTCCGGGGCGGGGGCGGCCGGCGGCACGGATTCCTCCGGCGTCGGGCTCGCGGCCGGCGACGCCGGCGTGGAGACGACCCGCGCGGCGGCCGGGGCCGGGGTGCCGGTCAGCGTCCGTCCGACCAGCAGCGCCGCCACCAGCAGCAGCGGTACGCCGAGGGCGGCGAGCAGCCAGCCGAGGGCCCACCGCGACATCAACCGGCCGGAAAGCACGATCCCGACTGTAATCGACGGTGGGCCCCGCTGTGGTCAGGACAGTTTCGCGCCGATGTGGATGGCGATCGCGTCGTGGGCCGATACGTTGGCGGGGAACCAGCCGTTGCCGTCCACGGTGATCACCGGCCCGCTGCACGAGCCGTTGCTGTAGTCGCCATGGATGACGTCGCAGTACCGGCCGGCGGGCAGACCGGTGTAGTACGAGCGGCCGGTGATCGCGAAGTCCTCGTTGTTGATGGTGAGGTAGCCCTTGCCGGCCCGGCTGAACGCGATGTGCTGCCAGCCGTTGTCGTACCAGTTGGCGACCGCCGCGCCCTGGGTGGCGTTGTTGAAGCCGACCATGTTGGCGATGACCTGCCAGCGGTGCTCGCACTCCCAGCCGGAGTAGCAGACGGTGTTCGAGGTCTTGTTGCCGGCGCCCGAGGGCGGGCCCTGGTCCCGGTTGCTGTACGTGAAGCTGGACATCACCGCCGGGGTGCCGTACGGCCAGGCCAGCATGAAGGCGTTGGCCAGTGCGTACTTGCCACGGTCGCGGTAGGTCAATACGCCGCCGTCGCGCTGGGTGTCGTGGTTGTCGGTGAAGACCACCGCCTGACTGCTGGGCAGGTAACCCCAGGACTCGCCGAAGTTCTTCAGGTACGCCAGTCGCTCGCTGTTGAACATCCGGGCCAGGTCCTTGCCGTACCGGAACTCGTGGACGTCACCGTTGCCGGTGTACTCGGTCGGCTGGATCGGCTCACCGGCGCCGTAGATGACCTCCTGCACGAGGTAGGCCGAGCGGGACAGCTTGCTCTTGATGGCGGCGATGTCGGCGGCCGGCATGTGCTTGCTGGCGTCGAGCCGGAACCCGTCCACGCCGAGCGAGAGCAGATCGTTCAGGTAGCCGGCGATCGTCGACCGTACATAGTCCGACTCCGTCTTGAGGTCGGCGAGGTTGACCAGTTCGCAGTTCTGTACCTCGTACCGGTCGTAGTAGTTGACGATGTCGTTGTTGCCGTTGCGGCCGCAGTAGTGGAAGTCCTGCGCGCCGTAGGTGCCGGGGTAGTTGTAGTGGCCGTACGCGGTGCCGGCCCAGCCGGTGCCGCCGTTGTCCTGGCCGGACATGTGGTTGATGACGGCGTCCACGATCACTTTCACGCCGGCGGTGTGGCAGGTGTTCACCATGGACTGGAACTGCGCCCGGGTGCCCTTGCGTGACTCGATCTTGTAGCTGACCGGCTGGTAGGCCAGCCACCACGGGTTGCCCGTGACGTGTTCCTGCGGCGGGGAGACCTGGACGTAGCCGTACCCCTTGGGGCCGAGCACGGTGGTGCACTCGCTGGCCACCGAGGTCCAGTTCCACTCGAAGAGCTGGACGATGACCTTCTTGCTGCCGGAGGTGGCCGCGGCGGCCGGGGGTGCCGCCACGCTGGTCGGGGCGAGTAGGCCGGCGGCCAGGCCGAGGGCGAGGGCCGCCGCACGGCGTCGACGTTGCTGCATAGGGGACTCCTGCTTCTTGCAGATCCGCCTGAAATTTTCCGCAAGGTTACAAGCGGCTTGCAGCGACTGTCAACGCATGGGAATGCATCACTGCGCAGGTGAAAAAACGGCGGGAGCCGGGCGAGGCCCGACCCCCGCCGCCGCGGGTCGACCGGTCAGCGGACCGGGGCGAGCCGGTCGGTGCCGAGCTTGTCGTGGAGCACCTCCGGCACCAGCACCGAGCCGTCGGGCTGCTGGAACTGCTCCAGGATCGCCGGGAAGAGCCGGCTGGTGGCCAGCGCCGAACCGTTGAGGGTGTGCACGAAACGCGTCTGCTTGCCGCCCGGCTCCCGGTAGCGGATGGCTGCCCGGCGGGCCTGGTAGTCGCCGCCCCAGGAGACCGACGACACCTCCTTGTACTTGCCGGTGCTCGGCATCCAGACCTCGATGTCGAGGGTCTTCTTCATCGAGGCGCTGGAATCACCGGCCGCGAGCAGGCTGGTCTGGTAGTGCAGACCCAGCTTCTCGACCAGGCTCTCCACGTGGCTGACCATCTCCGCCAGCGCGGTGTCCGCCTGCTCCGGCAGGGTGAACTGGAAGATCTCCACCTTGTTGAACTGGTGGCCGCGTACGGTGCCGCGCTCGTCCGAGTGCGACCCGGCCGCCTCGCGCCGGTAGCACGGGGTGTAGGCGAACGCCTTCAGCGGCAGCTTCGCGGTCTCCAGGATCTCGTCCTGGAACGCCCCGAGGATCGCCGTCTCCGCGGTGGGCAGCAGGAACTGCCCACGCGGGGCGGACTGCCGGTCCAGGTGGTAGACGTCGTCGTAGAACTTGGGGAACTGCCCGGCGGCGAAACCGGCGCTGTCCAGCAGCAGGTGCGGCGGGAGCAGGAACTCGTAGCCGGCCTGGATGTCCTGCTCGATCAGCCAGTTGACCAGCGCCCACTCCAGCCGGGCGCCCATGCCGGTGTACATCCAGAAGCCGGAACCGCCGAGCTTGACCCCGCGCTCGTGGTCGACCAGGCCGAGCGCGCGGCTCAGCTCCACGTGGTCCCGCACCTTCTCGATGGCCGGCGGTTCGCCGAAGGTCTTGACGACCCGGTTCGCCTCCTTGCCACCGGCGACGACATCGTCGGCGGGCAGGTTGGGCAACTCGCTCATGGCGGTGCGCAGCCGGGACTGCACCTCGTCCAGCTGGGACTCCAGCTCGGCGAGCTGCTTACGCTCGGCCTCCGGCGCCACCGGCTCCGGCGTGACGCCGGATCGCTTGGCCTGCGCGTACGCCCGCGCCTCCGCCTTGCGGCGCTGCCGCTCGGCGTCGATCTCCGTGATCAGGGCGCGACGTTCCTGGTCGAGCCGCTGGATCTCGTCCAGCGCCCGGTTGACCTCGGCGGGATCCAGACGCTTCGCCAGCGCGGTCGCCACCGCCTCGCGATCCTTCCGGATCAACTCCATGTCGAGCATGCTGCTCCGTACGCTCCGTCCAGGCAGTCAGGTGGGACCCTCAGATGCTACCGTCGCGGCCCGGTCGGCCTGGTCGGCCCTGCTCGGCACGGGGCTGCGGGACGCCCAGCTGACTCATGGCGCACGACCGGAGATGACACTGCGTGATCCCGCGCCTGCTGGACCGGGCGTGTGACGTTCCGTGACGGATCCCGGATTGCCGAGGCGGAGCAAACGCTCTGCTTTTTCGCCGAACGCCTGTTGAGCTGGTCATCTCTGCGTAGACGCAGCGCCGGCCGACTCACCCCGCCGGCCCCTTTGCTTTGCAGCCATATACGCAGCAGCAACCGTGGGTGACTGTTGCGTAGATGGATGCAAAGCAAAGGCGGGAGGGGAGAGGGTCCGGCCCGGCGGGGCGGCATGACGGAGGGTGACCGCCAGTCAGACCCGGCGGGGCGCCGATGAGCGCGGATGAGCGAGGGTCAGAGCCGGATCGGCATGAGGATGGAGAAGGCGTCCGCGTCGTCCGGGCGGCGGACGGCCAGCGGGGTGATCGGGCCGTCCAGCTCCAGCACGAGCTGGCCGCGATCCCCGGCGTCCAGGGCGTCGAGCAGGTACTCCCGGTTCACCCCGACCCGTACCCCGTCCGGACCCGCCGCGTCGTCCGGCCCGACGACGCGTAGCCCGCCCCGGTCGTCCAGGTTGAGCACGGTCACCTCGACGGGAGCCCCGGCGTGCTCGCGGAGCAACACCGGGGCGTCGTCGGCGGTGAGCGCGTCGCGCAGGGCGGCCACGTCGACCGGGATCCGGTACGCCGCCACCTCGGCGACCTGGCTGTGCAGCAGCCGGCGGTAGTCCGGGAAGTCGTATCGTGGCGCGCCGGCGGCCACCGTGCGGCCGGCGACCGAGACCTCGACCCGGTCGGGGGTGACGGTGAGCTGGGCCCTTCCCTCGCCCGTTTCCAGCAGGGCGCGCACCTCGTCCACCGCCTCCGTCGGCAGCAGCGCCCGGACCGCCGGGCCGTCGACCGTGCCGACCACCCGGGCCACCGCCAGCCGGTGCCGGTCGGTGGCGACCAGCCGTACGCCGTCCGCCTCCACCTCCAGCAGCACGCCGGCCAGCATCGGCAGCTCCGGGTCGGCGCCGACGGCGAAGCGGACGGTGTCGACGGCGGCGGACAGGTCGGTGCGGTTCAGTACGAGACGGGTGGTCATGGCGATCTCCTCCGGATCGATCAGGGCGCGGATCCGGGAGAGCTCACGGCGGGCGTCGGCGAGGCCGTCCTCCAGCCGGCGCAGGTGCGCGTCCAGCAGCCGGTGGAGCACCGTCGGCTCGTGCCGGTGCGCCAGCGACTCGGCGATCCCGGCCAGCGGCATCCCGACCCGGCGCAGCCCGGCCACCAGCCGGGCCGGGGCGACCTGGTCGTCGGTGTACCAGCGGTAGCCGGTGGCCGGGTCGACCAGCGCCGGGAACAGTACGCCGCAGCGGTCGTAGAACCGCAGCGCGCTCACCGTCAGCCCGCTGGCCCGGGCCAGCTCGCCGATGCTGCGCAGTTCGCTCTCCACGTCCGGTGATCCTGTGGCCTCAACCTGGTCGAGGGTCAAGCGTCCACCACGCGGAAGGTGATGCCGGCGCGGGTGAGGCGGTCGAGCAGGGCGTCGCCCATCACGGTCACCGTGGTCAGCTGCCCGGCGGCGGGCGGCAGGTCGTCGAAGGCCAGGCAGAGGGCCGACTCGGCGAGCATCTTGGCCGTCTCGTCGTAGCCGGGGTCGCCGCCGGCCACCTCGGTCACCACCGTCCGGCCGCCGCCGGTGCCGACGAACCGGACCCGGAACCAGGACTTCGCCCGCTGCTCGGCGCTCGGCCCCTGCCCGGGGGAGAGCCGGCCGAGCAGCCAGCGCCGGGTCGGTGGCAGCTTCACCAGCCCGATCAGGCCGGCCAGGCCCACCCCGGCGGCCAGCACGGTCGGCAGCCGCTTCACCGCGGCGAAGTGTCGGTAACGGAAGTCCGGGCCGTACTTCGGGCGGGTCGCCGCCGAGCGCCGGACGATCTGCGGGTCGATGGTGGGCAGCGGCACCGCCCACCCGCCGGCCTCCGCCGCGCGGCCCAGTTTCCCGGGCACCGCCCGCACGCGGCGGCCCACCGGCCGCGGCTCGACGGCCCGGCGCGCCTGCGCCGCCCGCCGGGCCTGACCGCTGCGGGAGAACGAGAGGAGCGCCGAATGGTACGTGCCGGCGGAGAACCGGCCCCCGGCCCGGACGTAACCGTCCACGGTGACCGGCCCGTCGGCGGGAAGCTGCCGGACCGTGAACCAGACACCCAGGTCGTGCGGGACCGAGTCGAAGCCGCATGCGTGCACCAGCCGCGCGCCGGTGCGTACCGCCTCGGCGTGGTGCCGCACGTACATCAGGTCAACGAACTCGGGCTCGCCGGTGATGTCGACGTAGTCGGTGCCGGCGGCGGCGCACGCCGCGACCAGCGGTTCCCCGTGCCGCAGGTACGGGCCGACGGTGCTGGCGACCACCCGCGCGCTCTCCGCGACTGCGCGCAGCGACGCCGGGTCGGTGACGTCGGCGGTCAGCAGCGGCAGCGCGGCCAGACCCGCGTCGATCCCGGCGAGCCGGTCCCGCACCCCGGCCAACTTGGCCGGGTTGCGGCCGGCCAGCGCCCAGCGCAGCCCGGGCGGGGCGTGCCGGGCCAGGTAGTCGGCGGTGAGGCCGCCGGTGAACCCGGTGGCGCCGAACAGGACCAGATCGTACGGGCGCTCGTCGGGCACCCACCGAGTGTGCCACCCGCGACGGCGCGACTCACGGCGAGAAGACCGCCCGGACGCAACCGTCGGCCCGGTCGCGGAACAGCGCGTACCCGTCCGGGCCCCGCTCGAGCGGCAGGTGGTGGGTGGCCAGGTGCTCGGTGCGCAGCTCGTCGCGGGCCATCCGGTCCAGCAGCATCGGGATCCAGCGCTGCCCGTGCTGCCGGGCGCTGCGTACGGTCAGCGCCTTGTTCATCACCGCGCCCAGCGGGAACGTGTCGACGAACCCGGTCCAGGTGCCGAGCACCACCACCGTGCCGCCCTTGCGGCAGGCGTGCACCGCCTCGCGCAGTGCCAGCGGCCGGTCCGCGCCCCCACCGAGCCGGCCGGCCAGCAGGCCCGGGCGCTCGGCCGGCATGCCGACCGCCTCCACGCACACGTCCGGCCCCCGGCCGCCGCTGCGCTCCCGCAGCTCGGCGGGGACGTCCACGTGCCGGTAGTTGAGCGGTTCCGCGCCGACGTGCCGTTCGACCATCCGCAGCCGGTCGTCGTGACCGTCGACGACGATCACCCGGTCCGCCCCGCGTAGCACGGCGGCCCCGGCGGTGAGCTGGCCGACCGCGCCGGCGCCCCAGATGGCCACCACGTCACCGGACGTCACCTCGCCCAGCTCGGTGCCGAGCCAACCGGTCGGCGCGGCGTCCGAGGCGAACACCGCCCGGTCGTCGCTGACCTCGTCCGGCACGGTGAACGCGCCGACGTCGGCGTACGGCACCCGCACGTACTCGGCGTGGCTGCCGGCGAAGCCGCCCAGCGGGCCAGGGTGGCCGTAGCAGCCGGCGGTGGGCTGACCCCACGCCGACTCGGCCGCCGCCGCACCGGAGGTGCCGTTGTCGCAGCAGGCGAAGAGGCCCTGCCGGCAGAACCAGCAGGCCCCGCAGGCGATCCCCGCGCAGACCACCACCCGGTCGGCGACCCGGTGCTGGCGTACGTCCGGCCCGACCTCGACCACCTCGCCGAGGAACTCGTGCCCGAGCACGTCCCCGGCGGCCAGGTACGGGATCCGCCCGGCCAGCAGCGGCAGGTCGGCACCGCAGGTGGCGCTGCGCCGTACCCGGACGATCATGTCCTGGCTGTTGCGCAGCTCTGGGTCGGGGACCTGGCGTACGGCCAGCGCGTCGACGCCCTCCCAGCAGAGCGCCCTCACCCGACCACCCCCGTACGGTCCAGCCGGGACCGGTCCGCCCGTAGCACCTCACCGGTCTCGGCGAGTTGCTTGGCCTCCCGAAGCACCTGCCGGACGAACCGGCCGGGATCGTCCCCGACCAGGTGGGCGGCGAGTCCGGGCAGCCGCAGCTCACCGCCGAGCGGCCGGGCCGCCAGCTCGGTGCCACGCCCGCCGGGCGCCGGCCCGGCCTCCACCTCCACCGCGCCGCCCAGCCGACGCAGCGGCTCCGGCCACCGGCCGCCCGGCAGCACCTCCTCGGGCCGGCGCGCCACGGTCACCACCTGCCAGCGACCGGGCCGGGGGTCCGGTCCGGCCGCGCGCGGCCACCGCTCCCGGCGGCGTACCAGCACTCGCGCGACGCTCACCCCGGCCGCCGCCGCGAGGGCGATGCCGCCACCGGCCAGCCGTGCCATCCGTGCCACCTGTCCCTCCCGTCGTCGCGGTCCCGGCGGGCAGCCGACCACGCGCCGCCGGCCGCCCGCGTGCCTCCAGGGTGCGACCGGGCCGGGTGAAGCGGGTTCGCCCCGAAGGGGTGAACCCGTCCGGGCCGGGTAACCGCAGGCCGCACCGGCCGGGAACGGGCACGACGGGCCGCAGCCCGCACCGGCCGGGAGCGGACGCGACGGGGGAGGGCCGCATGCCGGAGCAGGCTGACCGGGTCGAGGTGGCCGAGACACCCCTGCTGGCGTCGCGGCTGGCCCCGGCCACCCTGCCCGAGCCGGTGCTGGTCCGGCCCCGGCTGCTGGATCGGCTGGACCAGGGGGTGACCGGGCCGGTCACGTTGGTCTGCGCACCGGCCGGCTGGGGCAAGACGACGCTGCTCGCCTCCTGGGCGCGCGCCGACCGCGCCGAGCCGTCGCCCGCCTGGGTGGCGGTGGAGGAGGGCGACACCGGGCATCGGCTCTGGTCCTACCTGGCGGCGGCGCTGCGGGCCACCTCGGAGGGCGTGCCGGACGAGGGGCCCCGCCCGCCGGTGCCGGACACCCCGCCCCGCCCCGACCAGCTCGAACTGCTCGCGGCGGCGCTCGCCGCCCGGGACCGCCCGGTGCGGCTGGTCCTGGACGACCTGCACCGGATCCATGATCCGGCCGCGCTGACCGGGCTGGAGTTCCTGCTCCGCCACACCGAGGGGCGGTTGCGGCTGCTGGCCGGCGCCCGAACCGACCCGCCGCTGGCCCTGCACCGGTGGCGGCTGGCCGGCGAGCTGACCGAGATCGGCCCGGACGAACTGGCGTTCACCCCCGACGAGGTGGCCGACCTGCTGGTCGCGCACGGGGTGCCGTTGCCCGCCGCGGCGGTACCCCGGCTGCGCGAGCGGACCGGCGGCTGGCCGGCCGGCCTGCGCTTCGCCGCGCTGGCGCTGCGCGCCCAACCCGACCCGGCCCGCGGCGTCGAACGGTTCGGCGGGGACCGGTCGGACGTCGCCGCGTACCTGCGGGACGAGGTGCTCGCCCCGCTGGACCCGGACGCCCGGGACGTGCTGCGGCGCAGCGCCGTCGCCGCCGTCGTCTGCGCCGACCTCGCCGACGCGGTGACCGGGCGGGCCGACGCCGGCCAGTTGCTGGCCGACCTGGCCCGCACCGGCGGCTTCCTCCGACCCGACGGCGGCACCCCGCCCTGGTACCGGTGCCACCCGCTGCTGGCCGACCTGCTCCGCGACGAGTTGGGCCGGCTCCCCGGCGAGGAGCTCCGCGACCTGCACCTGCGGGCCGCCGGCTGGTACGCGGGCAACGACCGGCCGGCCGAGGCGCTGCGGCACGCGCTGGCCGGCGGCGAGTGGAACCAGGCCACCGAGCTGTTGATCGCCCGGTGGCCGGAACTGGCCCCGTACGAGCGGGACGGGTCGGCCGGCCCACCGCCGCCCGAGCCGCCCGCAGAGGCGGTGCGTCGGGACCCGGAGCTGGCGCTGGCCTGCGCCGCCGAGCGGGCGTACGCCGGGGACGCCGCCGGGGCCGACCACCACCTGCGGCGCGCCGCCGAGCAGGCGCGCGACCTGCCCGCCCCGCGCCGGGACCGGTTCCGCCGGCTGGCCACCGCGCTGGAGCTGACCCTGGCCCGGCTCGGCGGGGACCACGCGGAGATCCGTCGCGCCGCCGCCCGGCTGCTCGCCACGTGCACCGCCGCCGGGCCGGCGGACGACCCGCGCGCCGGGGCCGGGGAGGACGCCGACGTCCGGGCGGTCGCCGGCACCGCGCTCGGCCTGGTGTTGCTGGCCGAGGGGGAGCTGCCCGCCGCCGCGGAGCGGTTCGCCGAGGCCCGTACCGAGGCCCGGCGGGCGGGTCGGCCGCGTACGGAGCTGGTCGACGCCAGCCGGTCGGCGTTGCTCAACGCGGCCCGGGGCGGATTACGGGCGGCCGAACGCACCGCGCGGGAGGCGCTCGAAACGCCGGCCTGTCAGGGCTGGTCCGCCCGGCTGGACTGCGGGTACGCGTACCTCGCGCTGGCCCTGGTGGCGTGCCACCGCGACGAACCGGCGGAGACGGCGGCCCACCTGGCCCTCGCCGGTCCGGCCGCCGCGCAGCCGGGGGCGGCGGTGCTGGCCGCGCTCTGTCGGGCCGAACTGCTGGCGGCGGACGGCCAACCGGCCGCCGCGCTGCGGGCCGTCGCCGCAGCCCGGGAGGGGGCGCCGGGCGGCGAATCGGCCGCCTGGCTGACCGCGGCCGAGGTGCGGCTGCGGGCGGACGTCGGTGACGTGGACACGGCCCGGGTCCAGGTCACCGACGCGCTGCGGAACTGCGACGCCGGGAGCGCGGAGGCAGCGGCGCTCGGGGTGGCGCTTTCCCGGGTGGAGCTGCGGGCCGGGGATCCCCGGGCCGCCGGGCGGGCGCTGCCCGACTGGGCCGGACCCGGGGTGCAGTCCTGGCCGCTGGCGGTCCGGCTCACCGCCGGCCTCCTCGACGCGGTCCTGGCCCGCGACAGCGGCGACGACCGGCGGGCCGGGCGGATCCTGGAACAGGTGCTCGACCTGGCCGAGCCGGAGGGCCACCGGCGGGTCTTCACCCGCGCCGAGCCGGGGGTACGCGACCTGCTCGCCGCGCATCTGGACTCCGGCACGGCGCACTGGGCGACCGTGAGCGACCTGCTACGCGGGGTCGACGAGCGGCGGGTCGACGAGTCGGCCGAGCGGCCGGGCGCGCCACAGCGGACGCTGAACGAGCCGCTCACCGAGCGGGAACTGACGATCCTGCGTTACCTGCAGAGCATCCTGTCCAACGTGGAGATCGCCAGCGAGTTGTCCCTGTCGGTCAACACGGTCAAGACCCACGTCCGCAACATCTACCGCAAGCTCGACGCGACCCGTCGTCGGGAGGCCGTCCAGCGCGCCCGCGACCTCCGCCTCATCTGATGTCAGGCGTTTGCCGCGGCGTCCACCGCGGCCAGCAGGTCCGCCAGGTCGTACCCGCCGTCGTGGCGGACGTCGTTGACGAACAGCGTCGGGACGCCGGTCACCCCGCTGCGGATGCCGCCCACGAAGTCCCGCCGGATCCGGTCCGCGTGGGCGTGCTCGTCCACCTCCGCGTTGACGTCGTCGGGGGGCAGCCCGAGCTGCTCCACGCCGAGTGACAGGTGCACCGGGTCGAGCTGGTCCTGGTGCTGGTAGAGCCAGTCGTGCAGGTCCCAGAACCGCCCTCGCCGGCCGGCGGCCTCGGCCGCCTCCGCCGCGCCCTCCGCGTACGGGTGGATGTTGGCGATGGGAAAGTGCCGGTATACCAGGCGGGCGATGTCGCCGCGCTGGCGCAGCACCTCAGTCAGGTTCGCGTACGCGGCCCCGCAGAAACGGCACTGGTAGTCGCCGTACTCGACGATCGTGACCGCCGCGTCGGCCGGCCCCCGGACGTGGTCCGTCTCGGTCACCGGGAGGTGCAGCCGGGCGCTGGTGACCTGCAGTGGCGTCGTCATCAGGCATGCTTTCCCAGCTTTCCCACGATCACGTGGTTGTGCACGGTACGGATGCCGGGGGCGGACCAGACGACCCGCTCGATCTCCTCGCGTTCCGGGATCGAGTGGACCCGACCCTCCAGGATCACCTCGTCGCCGCGGTGCACCCGGACGCTGATCGCCTCCGCCTCGGTGGCGCCGTTGCGGACCAGCGCGTCCACGATCCGCTCGGCCAGGTCACGCGTGTCGGTGCGGGCGCCCGGCCGGACGGTGATCCCGTTGCTCACCCCGCGTACGCCGGTGAGCCGGCCGACCGCCCGCTCGGCGGCGCGGCGCTGGTACTCCCACTCGACCTCGCCGTGCAGGGTGACCCAACCGTCGGAGACGGTCACGTCGAGCGTCTCGATCGGCACGAACGCGTCCCACTCCAGGGCCCGGGTGGCGGCGGTGGCGATCTCCGGGTCGCTCTTCTCGGCGGCGGTGGCGATCCGGACGGCGAGGTCGTTGGCGACCGCCCGGACCCGGGACACCCGGTGCGCCGCCCGCTCGGCGGCCCACTTCTTGGCGTAGCTGTCCACCCAGCCGGTCAACGTCACGACCCCTTCGCTGACGGTCACCCCGATCTCGTTGGGGCGTACCCGGGGTTCCCAGGTCAGCTCGTCGAGGACGTCGGTCTGGATGTCCTGGTCGGTACGCGTGATCGACGCGGTGGCCATCGGTGGCCCCCCTCCCGGATCGGTTCATGGCACGGGAACCCGCCAGTGGCACGGGTGCCGCTACCCGCGATCGTGCCCGTAGCCCGGGTGACCTGCCCTCACTCGACCTGGGTGACTCGAATTAGTTGGGAGCGCTTCCAAATTCCCCGCCCCAGCGGTTACTGTGAATGTCCCTCGGCTGCGGGAGCCCGACACGCCGACCGGGAGCCCGGGCAGCTCCCCGAACCCTTACCCCCAAGGGCAATCGAGAGGAACCCGCCCATGCGCAGAAGTCTCGCCGGCGCGACGGTCGCCGCGCTGGCCGCCACCGCGGTGGCCGTGGTCGTGCAGTTTGCCGCCACCCCCGCCACCCCGGCCGCCGCCGCGGCGTCCGATCCGTACAGCTGGAAGAACGTCCGGATCGACGGTGGCGGCTTCGTCCCCGGCATCGTCTTCAACCAGACCGAGAAGAACCTGATCTACGCGCGTACCGACATCGGCGGGGCGTACCGCTGGGAGCAGTCGACCCAGTCCTGGACGCCGCTGCTGGACTGGGTGGGCGCCGACAAGTGGGGCTACAACGGCGTGGTCAGCCTCGCCACCGACCCGGTGCAGACCAACCGGGTGTACGCCGCGGTCGGCATGTACACCAATAGCTGGGACCCGAACAACGGCGCGATCCTGCGCTCGACCGACAAGGGCGCCACCTGGCAGGCCACCGCGCTGCCGTTCAAGAACGGCGGCAACATGCCCGGTCGGGGCATGGGGGAGCGGCTGGCCGTCGACCCGAACAAGAACAGCGTCCTCTACTACGGGGCCGAGGGCGGCAACGGCCTGTGGCGCAGCACCGACTACGGGGTGACCTGGGCCAAGGTGGCCAACTTCCCGAACGTCGGCAACTACCGGGCCGACCCGAACGACAGCACCGGCTACCAGAGCCAGAACCAGGGTCTGACCTGGGTCAGCTTCGACAAGAGCACCGGCACGAGCGGCAACGCCACGCAGACCATCTACGTCGGCGTGGCGGACAAGCAGAACCCGGTCTACCGCACCACCAACGGCGGCACCACCTGGGAGCGGATCGCCAACCAGCCCACCGGCTACCTGGCCCACAAGGGCGTGGTCGACCCGGTCGGCGGCTACCTCTACATCGCCACCAGCGACACCGGCGGCCCGTACGACGGTGGCAAGGGGGACGTGTGGAAGTTCAGCCGGGCCACCGGCGCCTGGACGAAGATCAGCCCCCCGTCCGACGGTGACCCCTACTACGGCTACTCCGGCCTGACCATCGACCGGCAGAAGCCGAACACCATCATGGTCGCCACCCAGATCTCCTGGTGGCCGGACGCGATCTTCTGGCGAAGCGCCGACGGGGGCGCGACCTGGACCCGGGTCTGGGACTGGTCCAGCTACCCGAACCGCACCAAGAAGTACAAGATGGACATCAGTTCGGTGCCGTGGCTGACCTTCGGCGCCAACCCGCAACCGCCGGAGGAGACGCCGAAGCTGGGCTGGATGAACGAGTCGCTGGAGATCGACCCGTTCGACAGCAACCGGATGCTGTACGGCACCGGCGCGACCATCTACGGCACCACCGACCTGACCAAGTGGGACACCGGCGGGCAGTTCACCATCAAGCCGATGGTCAAGGGCGTGGAGGAGACCGCCGTGCTCGACCTGATCAGCCCGCCCTCGGGCGCTTCGCTGATCAGCGGGCTCGGCGACATCGGCGGCTTCCGGCACACCGACCTGAACGCGGTGCCGTCGATGATGTTCACCCAGCCGGTCTTCACCAGCACGACCAGCCTCGACTACGCCGAGACCAAGCCGTCGATCATGGTTCGGGCGGGTAACTTCACCGCCTCGGACCGGCCGAACGACCGGCATGTCGCGTTCTCCACCGACGGCGGGGCGAACTGGTTCCAGGGCAGCGAGCCCGGCGGGATCAACAACGGCGGCACGGTGGCCGCGTCCGCCGACGGCAGCCAGTTCGTGTGGGCGCCGGGCGACTCCGGCAAGCAGGTGGTCCGCTCGGTCGGCTTCGGCAACTCGTGGACCGCGTCGACCGGCATCCCGGCCAACGCGATCATCAAGTCCGACCGGGTCAACTCGAACAAGTTCTACGGGTACAGCGGCGGGAAGTTCTACGTCAGCACCAACGGCGGGGCCAGCTTCACCGCCAGCGCCGCCACCGGCCTGCCGACCGTCGACGTGAAGTTCAAGGCGCTCCCCGGCACGGAGGGCGACGTCTGGCTGGCCGGCGAGGGCGGCCTCTGGCACTCCACCAACTCCGGGACCAGCTTCACCAAGGTCACCAGCGTCAGCACCGCCGTCAACGTCGGCTTCGGCAAGGCGGCGCCCGGACAGACGTACCCGGCGCTGTTCGTCGTCGGCACGATCGACGGGCAGCCCGGCGTCTACCGCTCCGACAACACCGGCGCGACCTGGGTGCGGATCAACGACAACCAGCACCAGTACGGCAATGCCGGCGAGGCGTTGACCGGCGACCCGCGCGTCTACGGTCGGGTCTACCTCGGCACCAACGGCCGGGGCATCCTGGTGGCGGACCGGCTCGGCGGCACGACCACACCGCCGACGACGGCTCCGCCCACCACCGCGCCGCCGACGACTGCCCCGCCGACGACGGCCCCGCCCACGACCGCACCTCCGACCACCGCACCTCCGACGACCGCGCCGCCGACGACCGCGCCGCCGACGACCACTCCGCCGCCCGGCAGCGGCTGCACGGCGACGTACCAGGTGACCAACTCGTGGGAGGGCGGCTTCCAGGCCGAGGTGACGGTCCGTAACAACGGCTCGCCGACCAGCGCCTGGTCGGTGTCCTGGACCTTTGCCAACGGGCAGAAGATCACCCAGCTCTGGGGTGGTACGTACACCCAGAGCGGCAGTTCCGTGGTGGTCAAGGACGCCGGCTACAACGGCGCCCTCGGCACGGGGGCCAGCACCAGCTTCGGCTTCCTGGCCGACTGGAGCAAGACCAACTCGGTGCCCACGGCCACCTGCACCCCGACCATCGCCCGCTGACCGGGCCGTACGGTGGCCGTCCCGTCCGCGGGACGGCCACCGTCGTCGGGTCACCGCAAACCATCCCAGGACTGGCGTGGCCGACGGGACGAGGCGGGACCAACCACCCGAACGCGCCGGGGGTCGGCTCCGGGCCGGAGCGGCCCGAAGCGGCTACTCTGGTCGGGATGCCCAGGTGTGCCCAGTCCGCGAATTGCCCGTCCCGAGGGGTGGCGACCGAGGGCATCGGAGGAATACTCTCGGTCGCGGCCCGCGTACTGATGAGGCGCCCGTACGGGCGAGTGGAGGTGCTCGCGTGAGCCTGTCGATCGTGCAATCGGTGTTGCCGGGTGGTGTCATCCAGATCGCCCCGCGGGGCGAGATCGACGTCGACACCGCGTACGAGGTGCGGGAAGCGATCGCTGAGGTGCTCGCGAAGGGCCGCCCGGCCCGGATCGAGCTGAACATGCGGCTGGTCACGTTCATCGACTCGGTCGGCATCAGCGCGATGGTCGCCGGTTTCCAGACCGCCGAGGTCAGCGGCGTGAAGCTGGTGGTCACCGAGCCGAGCCGGTTCGTGCACCGCCAGCTCTGGGTCACCGGCCTGCTGGGCCTCTTCGGCGCGCCCGAGCCCTACTTCGCCGCCGGCGCTCCGCAGGTCCTTCCTGGCGCCTGAGCCGCCCGGCTCCGTACGCTTTTCGTCGGTCGTTGCCAGCCGGGCCCCGGTTAGGCGACGATCGTGCGGATCGCCGACGGCAAGGGGATACGGCGTTGCTCAGCAGCGACACTTTCAGCTACACCGTGCAGGCCCGCTGCACCAGGGCGAACGCGCTCGCCCTGCTCAGCGACCTGACCCGCCAGGGTGAGTTGCATCCGCTGATCGTCCGGGTGCGCTCGCTGCCGCCGCGCCCCGGCGCCCTGGCCAGCTATGCGATCACCGACCGGCTGGAGCTCGGGCCGCTGCACTTCCCGGTCACCTACCAGGCGGACGTGCTGATCGCGACCGAGGACGAGGTGGTGACGGTGGCCCGTCAGCAGCCGGCCACCACCGTCCGCAACCACACCCGGCTGCGGGACGAGCCGGGCGGCGTGGTGCGCGTCGACGTCGAGATCACCCTCTCCGCCCCGGCGCCGCTGTTCGGGTACGCCTTCCGGCAGGCCCGGGCGGCCCACCTCGGCCTCGCCAGCCGGCTCGGGGCCGCCCTGGAGGGGCGGACGGAGTGAGTCAGCTGCGCCGCCGTCCCCACGGCTTGTAGGTGGACAGCACGGTCATGACGATCAGCAGGGTGCTGGAGACCACCGGCGGGATGATGAGGTCCAGTCGGTCCCGGGTGGTGAGGTCCGGGCCCAGCGCGCCGAGCCGGCGCACGGTCGGGGTGAGCAGCAGCAGCACCAGCCCCAGCATCGCCGTGGTGATCGCGAACTTCACCAGCACCCAGCGCCAGCGCAGCAGGCCCCACGGGGTGAGCAGCGCGCTGGCCAGTCCGATCAGCCAGACCGCCACGCTCAGCGGCCCGAAGACGTACGTGACCAGCAGCCCCGCCGCCGGGTAGACCACTGCGGGGTCGGCGCCACGCAGCCCGGCGACGCCGAGGGTGAGTAGCACCAGGTCCGCCCCGAGCCAGCCCAGCGCGGTGACCAGGTGCAGGGTGAGCAGGGCCTTGCGCCCGGCGGGAGACAGTCGGCTCATGCCTGGAGATGTTCGATCCTCGCCGGCCCGCCGTCGTGGGGCGCGCGGCGACATCCGGCGTACGTCGGCGGGCGTAGGTGGGCCCGCCGGGCGGCGGGCCACCGGCGGCCTCAGTACACCGACAGGTGCACGTGGTTGGTGTGGTCGCTGGACGGGTCGCCGTTGCCGCTGGTGTACGCCTTCCACCCGCTGCTGGGCAGCCAGATCTGCTTGAACCAGATCACGTAGAGCACCGCGAGCGGGTCGGCGTTGCGGATGAAGTACGCGGCCAGGTTGTTGCCGTACGTCTTGTCGCCGCCGGTGGCCACCCCGCCGAAGCCGTTCTTCTGGGCGGCGAAGTCGCAGGCCCGGCCCTTCGGGTGCTCGCCGGAGCCGCTGGGCCGGTAGCAGGAGACGTACCGGGTGAACCCGGCCGCCTTGGCCTGTTGAAGCGCGTGCAGCATGCGCGGGGTGATGCAGCCGTTGGCCGGGGTCGGGTCCTTCACGCTGCACGACTCCGAGGGCCACGAGCCGTCGGCGTTGCGCGGCGCCGGCGTGGCGTCGGCCCGGGAGGTGCCCTGCATGCCGCTGCCACCGTCGGTGCTGGTGGCGTTGGTGTTCGCCACCTCCAGCGCGCGTTCCGCCTGCTCCTTGCGCTTGGCCATCACCGTGACCTGCTTGCGCTGTTCCCGGATCTCGGCGCCCAGCGCCGTCTGGGTGCGGTTGGCCCGGTCCCGGGTGTCGATCAGCTCGCGCAGCGCGTGGTCCTCGTGCGCGGCGACCTGTTGCAGGGCGGCGGCCCGGTCCAGGAAGCCCTGCGGGCTGCTGCTGCCGAGCAGGGCCGCGGCGGTGCCGAGCCGCCCGGTCCGGTACGCGACCTCGGCGATCTCGCCGACCTTGGCGTCGCGTACCTCCAGCTCGGCGTTGACCGCCTTGAGCTGGGCGGTGAGCTGCCGCTGCCGTTGCTCCGACCGGTTCAACGCCGCCCGCGCGTCCAGCCAGCCCTTGCTGGCCGCTTCGAGTTGGGCGTGCAGCGCCGGGCTGCCACCCTCGTCGTCGTGGCCGACCGCGAGCAGCCCGGTCGGGGCGGCCGCCGAGGCGGGGGAGAGCGGCGCGGCCGCGACGCCGAGGGCGAGCGCCGCGACGAGCAGGGCCGCCAACCGGGCGGCCGTCCGTCGTACAGGTGCCATGAACGTGTCCTTCCGTCAACCGCCGACCGGGTTAGCTGACGGGTTCGGGACGGAAGATCCCTACCGCTGACGCGGATGCACCCCAGGAACGTGGTTCCCCGGCTCGCCGTGCTGCTGGCGATTAGGCGACGGCCGCCCCCGGCGCCACAGCGCGCCGCCGGGTGGAGACCGCGACCGAGCCTACCGGCCGTACGCCGATCCGGGCCCCGTGGCGGGGATCGAGAATCGGACCAAAGTCGGCATAGATGCACAATAGCCACTTGGATTTAAGATTGCCCTAATTACCACTCCACGGGTCCGCACGCGCCGGCTGACGCTCCGGGTTCGATCTGCAACGTGGCGTGATCGATTCGGAAGTCCTCGTGCAGGGCGGCCCGCGCGGCGGCCAGCACCTCGCCCACCTCGGCGCCGGGGATGGTGGCCAGGTGCGCCGAGGCCACCTCCATGCCGGAGGTGAGCGTCCAGACGTGCAGGTCGTGCACCTCGGCGACGCCGGGGACCGCGGCCAGCCGGTCGCGCACCGCGGTCACCTGGAGGTGCTCCGGGGCAGCCTGCACCAGGATGCGGACCGCGGCCCGGCCGAGCCGCCAGGTACGCGGCAGGATGAACAGCCCGATCGCGACGGCGACCAGCGGGTCGGCCCACCACCAGTCGGTGAACGCGATGACCAGGGCGGCGGCGATCACCCCGAGCGAGCCCAGCAGGTCGCCGAGCACCTCCAGGTACGCCCCGCGCAGGTTGATGCTTTCCTGCGCGCCGGACCGCAGCAGCCCGAACGCGGCCAGGTTGGCGAGCAGGCCGAGCACCGCCACGGCCAGCATCGGCCAGGCGAGCACTTCCGGCGGCTCACCGAACCGGCGGACCGCCTCGACGAGCACGTAGGCGGCGACCGCGCCGAGCAGGACCGCGTTGGCGAGCGCGGCCAGCACCTCCAGCCGGTAGAGCCCGAAGGTGCGCTGCGGGTCGGTGTTGGCCCGTTGGGTGGCGGTGATCGCGGCGAGCGCCATGCCGATGCCGAGCACGTCGGTGAACATGTGCCCGGCGTCGGAGAGCAGGGCCAGCGAACCGGTGGCGAACGCGGCCACCGCCTCGACCAGCATGAGAGCGGTGAGCAGCCCGAACGCGGCCCAGAGCCGACCCCGGTGGCGGTGCGCGGCGTTGGTGACCGTGCCGCTGTGGTCATGACCTGCGCCCACGCCCACACCCTCTCGTTCCGCGCCCCGGCCAGGCCAATCTATGCTCACATCGCAATATGTGCAAGCGAGTGGGTCAGCCGACCGGGTCCAGGGTGGTGAGGCGCTGGGTGGCCCGGGACAGCGCCACGTAGAGCGTTCGCACGCCCGATCCGGGATCGGCCCGGATCTCGCTCGGTGCCACCAGCACCACGCCGTCGTACTCCATGCCCTTGGCCTGGAGGCTGGTCACCACCTGGAGCCGGCCGTCGCCGCGCTCGCCCAGCCAGCCGGCGACCTCGTCCCGGCGCGGCACCGGCGTGATCACGCCGACCGTCCCCTCGACCTCGGCCAGCAGCGCGTCGGCCGCGGCCACGGTCGCGGCGGGCAGCTCGGCGGTGGGCACGGTCTGCTCGACCGGCGGCACCCCGGTGGAGCGCACCGCAGTCGGCAACGCCAGGTCCGGATAGCGACGGCGGATCTCCGCCGCCGCCACCGCGAAGATCTCCGCCGAGTTGCGGTAGTTGGTGGTCAGCTCGTACCGGTGCCGCCGGCGCTGCCCCAGCGCCTGGTCCCGGGCCCGGGTCAGCTCCCCCGGGTCACCCGTCCAGGCGGTCTGCGCCGGGTCACCCACCACCGTCCAGGACGCCAGCCGACCGCGCCGGCCGATCATGCGCCACTGCATCGGCGAGACGTCCTGCGCCTCGTCGACCACCACGTGGGCGTAGTCGCGGTAGTCCTCCGGCCGCTCCCGGGCGGCGGCCCGGGCCGCCCGCTGCCGCTCGGCGAACGTGCTCAGCTCACGGACGCCCCCGGCGAGCTGGAACGGATCACGCTTCGGCTTCGCCCGCCGCACCGGCTTGCCGAGCAGCGCGTCCAGCTCGTCCAGCAGCGCGATGTCGGCGATGGTCAGCCCCTCGGTGTCCAGGGCCCGGTACGCCTCGGTCAGCAGCCGGATCTCCCGGGCCGCGAGGATCCCGTCGGCGTACCGGCGCAGCCGGTCGGGGCGGGCCAGCCAGCCGAGCACGTGCCGCGGGTGCAGCCGGGGCCACCACGCCTTGAGGAACTCGCGGAATTCCGGTCGTTCGATGATCTCGTCCTCGAACGCGGGCTGCTCCGGCAGCCGGCCGATCCGCAGCCCCCGAGCCTGGGCGTACAGGGCGGCGAGTACGGCGTCGAAGCCGACTCGGCGCACCTCGTTGCGGCGTGCGCCGCGCGCCAGCGCCCGGTCCCGAATCGCGTCCAACTCGGCCCGGCCCAGCCGGAGCAGCTCGCCCCGATAGAGCAGGCGCAGCTCGGTGGGGGAGTCCGGCACCGCGTCCCGCACCGCGCGTTCCAGCACCCGGCGCATCCGCAGCGACCCCTTCACGGCCGCCACCTCGGGCGGGTCGGTACGGGTCGCCGACATGCCCGGAAAGAGCGAGCCGAGCGAGTGCAGGGTGGCGGTCTCCTCGCCGAGCGAGGGCAGCACGGAGGCGATGTACTCGACGAACACGCCGGACGGGCCGACCACCAGGATCCCGCCGCCGGCGTACCGGGCCCGTTCGGAGTAGAGCAGGTACGCGGCCCGGTGCAGCGCGACCGCGGTCTTGCCGGTGCCCGGGCCGCCGGAGACGATCGTGACCCCCGAGCCGGGGGAGCGGATCGCCTCGTCCTGCTCCCGCTGGATGGTGGCGACGATGTCCCGCATGCCCCGCCCGGTGGCCCGGGACAGGCTGGCCAGCAGCGCACCGTCGCCGACCACCGCCAGGTCCGGCGGCGCCGACTCCGGGTCGAGCAGGTCGTCCTCGATCCGGGTTACCCGCTCCGCCGATGACTGGATGGTGCGCCGGCGCACCACGCCCATCGGCTCGGCCGGGGTGGCCCGGTAGAAGGCGGCGGCGGCCGGTGCCCGCCAGTCCACCACCAGCGTCTCGGCGTTCTGCCCGCGCACCCCTAGCCGGCCCACGTGCAGCACCTGCCGGGTACGCAGGTCGAGCCGGCCGAACACCAGCCCCTCGTGCTCGGCGTCCAGCACGTGCCGGCGCTGCGCGGCGTGAAACACCATGGCGTCCCGCTCCACCAACGCGCCGAAGTTGCCGACCCCGGCCAGCCGGTAGCCCTCCCGCTCGGCGTCGGCGGCGGCCTTGCGTAGTTCCGCCAACCGGGCGTACACCCGGTCGAGATGTCGCTGTTCGACGGCGATCTCCCGGTCCAGGGTGGTTTGGTCGCTCAAGGCGGGGGCTCCTGTGGTCATGCGGCGGGCACGGTGGGCTGAATGAGGGTACGGGCCGGAGACGACGAACCGCCCGCCGGGACGACCCGGCGGGCGGTTCGAGTGACGCGGGTGAGGGACTCAGCCCTCGAAGACACCGGCCTCGACGAGGCGCTTCTCGGTGGCGTCCCAGCCGTGCTCGGGGTAGGCGGCGGCGAGGCCGCTGAGCTCGGCGCGGACCTTGGCGGCGTGGCCGGCCGCGGCCAGCGTCCGGATCTCCTCGACGAAGGCCTCGGAGTCGGTGCGCAGGTGCGCGGTCTTGCCGTTGGTCAGGTTGCGCACGTAGGCGTGCTTGCCGCCGTTGAGCGGGATCACGTACTTGAACTCGCCCAGCACGCTGAGGGCGCCACCCTGGCCAGCCTGGCCGGCCCGGACTGACGCGCGCGCGGTCTTAGAGGTGTTGCTCGCCACGGAGGTACTCCTTGAGACGTACGGGAGGACTGAAACGTCCGGGGGCTGTGCGGGTGACGCCCGGGTGAGCCTCGGCCCGCGAAGATTGTGCGGCGGCACAGAACCGCCCAGAGAACTGTACACGACCTCGACGCCTGGCTGGTCATCGCGCCGTCAGGAGGGTCAACAGGGTCAGCCGCCCGGGTATTTCCGGCCGCCAGCACCGGCGAATTTTCCGATTCGCTGGCGCACCATCTGTCACAGCGGTCATCATGTGTTGCACGCATCACTCGGTTGGTCGAGGTCGTAGGGGAAGACGCACCTCGCTCTCCGGGAGGTCACCGTGCCAACGCGTGGCGTCGTATACGTCCACTCGACCCCGCTCGCCGTGTGCTCGCACGTCGAGTGGGCGATCGCGCGCGTCCTCGCCGCGCCGGTCAACCTGCACTGGACGGCCCAGCCCGTCGAGCCCGGTGCCCGGCGCGCCGAGTGCGGGTGGACCGGTAGCCCGGGGACGGGTGCCGAGCTGGCTGCTGCCCTTCGGCAGTGGCCCATGATCCGTTTCGAGGTGACCGAGGAGCCGAGCCCGGGCGTCGACGGCGAGCGGTTCATGTACGTCCCGGGGCGGGGCCTGTTCCGGGCCACCGTCGGCGCGGCCGGCGACATCCAGGTCGGTGAGGACCGGCTGCGCGCGATCGTGGCGTCCGTCCGCGCCCCGGAGGCGCTCGCGCACGCCCTCGACAAGGCGCTCGGCACCGCCTGGGACGCCGAACTGGAGCCCTACCGATACGCCGGCGACGGCGCACCGGTGACCCTGCTCACCCGGGTGGGTTGACCAAAGGTCAAGTTGCCCTGATACGCGGGCAACTGATGGGATGGCCGCGTGCTGACCACCCCTCGGCGTACCTTCGTCGCGCTCACCGCGCTGACCGCACTGCTCGCCGCCGGCTGCTCCGCAGGGCCGGACCGCCCCCGTCCCGCCCCGTCCGCGAGCGCGTCCGCCGGGATCTGGTCCGCCGCCACCCCGGCCCCCGACACCGACCCCGCCGCCCGAGCCGCCGCGCTGGTGCGGACCCTCGCCGACGAGGACCTGGTCGGCCAGGTCCTGATGCCGTACGCGTACGGCAGCTCGGCCACCGAGGTCTCGCCCGCCTCGGCCGCCGGCAACCGGGCCCTCGCCGGGGTCGACACTCCCGCCGAGATGGTGGCGAAGTACCGCCTCGGCGGGGTGATCCTGGTCGGGTTCAGCGCCGACGACCCCACCTCCGCCAACCAGGTCACCACCAACGTCGACAGCCCTCGGCAGGTCCGCGAGCTGACCACCGGGCTGCGGGAGGCGGCCGGCAAACTTCCCGCCGGCCCGGCGCCCTTCCTGATCGGCACCGACCAGGAGTACGGCATGGTGACCCGGATCACCGACGGGGTGACGCTGCTGCCCAGCGCGCTCGCCGTCGGCGCGGCGGGCGACCCGGCGCTGACCGAGGCCGCCTGGCGGGCCGCCGGCGCCGAGCTCGCCGCCATGGGGATCAACATGGACTTCGCGCCGGTCGCCGACGTGCTGGTCAAGCGCAGCACGGTGATCGGCTCCCGCTCGTTCGGCGCCGACCCGCAGCAGGCCGCCGCCCAGGTGGCCGCCGCCGTCCGGGGCCTGCAGGCCGAGGGGGTGGCGGCCAGCGTCAAGCACTTCCCCGGCCACGGCCTGAGCTCCGCCGACTCGCACCAGGACCTCCCGGTCGTCGGCCAGTCCCGCGCCGTGCTGGACAGCACCGCGTTCCCGCCGTTCCGCGCCGGGATCGACGCGGGCGCCATGGCGGTGATGTCCGCCCACCTCGACGTGCGGGCGATCGACCCGGGCACCCCCGCCACCTTCTCCCACAAGGTCCTCACCGACGTGCTCCGGGGCCAGCTCGGCTTTCAGGGCGTGGTGATCACCGACGGGATGAACATGGAGCCGGCCAAGCGCTGGTCGCCGGGGGAGGCCGCGGTCCGGGCGCTCAACGCCGGCAACGACCTCATCCTGATGACCCCGAACGTGAGCGAGGCGTTCGACGGGCTGCTCGCCGCGCTGCGGGACGGCTCACTGCCCCGGGACCGGCTGGTCGAGGCGGTCACCCGGGTGCTGACCATGAAGTTCAAGCTGGCCGACCGGACCGCCCCCGACATGTCGACGTTGGGCAGCGCCGAACACCGCAAGGCCGTCGCCGCCCTCGCCGCCGCCACGGTCACCATGCTGCGCGGCCGCTGCGACGCCGCCCCGGTGACCGGGCCGGTCACCGTGACCTCCTCCGCCGGGCGGGACCGCGCCCGCGACGCACTGACCAAGGCACTCACCGCCGCCGGCGTCAAGGTGGTGCCGAGTGGCGGCCGGATCGTGCATCTCGTCGGATACGGCGACGGCGCCGGCGACCTGCGGGCCGACGCGGCCGTGACGGTGGCGATGGACACCCCGTACGTGCTCGCCACCGCCAAGTCGCCGACGTTGCTGGCCAGCTACTCGTCCAGCCCGGCGTCGATGACCGCGCTGGCCGCCGTGCTCGCCGGCACCGCCCGACCGGTCGGCCACTCGCCGGTTCCGGTGACCGGCCTGCCCGCCACCGCCTGCGACAACTGACCGCCGGGGCTGAAACGGCGCAGGGCCCGCGCCCGGGGAGGGCGCGGACCCTGATGGTGGAACCGCTGGATTACCTGAGCCGCACGGGCCTCAGGGCCGAGTGAAGACGAGCGCCACGTTGTGGCCCCCGAAGCCGAACGCGTTGTTCAGCGCGGCGGGGATCTCCAGGTGGCGCGCCTTGTGCGCGGCCACCTCCAGCGTGAGGCCCTCGTCCGGGTCGTCGAGGTTGATCGTCGGAGGGACGACACCATCGCGGATGGCCAGGATGGTGGCGATCGACTCCAGCGCCCCGGCCGCGCCGAGCAGGTGCCCGGTCATCGACTTGGTGGCCGACAGGAGTGGGTGGTCGCCGAGCGCCTTGCGCAGGGCGCCGATCTCCAGCATGTCGCCCACGGGGGTGGAGGTGGCGTGCGCGTTGACATGCACGATGTCCGTCTTGGCGATGTCCGCGTCCGCGATCGCCTTCCCGATCGCCCGGATCGCGCCCTCGCCCTCGGCGTGCGGCTGCACCATGTCGTACGCGTCCGAGGTGACCCCCGCGCCGGCCAGGCGCGCGTACACCCGGGCGCCGCGGGCGGCGGCGTGCTCGGCACGCTCCAGGACCAGCACGCCCGCGCCCTCACCGAGTACGAAGCCGTCGCGGCCCTTGTCCCACGGCCGCGAGGCCTTCTCCGGCTCGTCGTTGCGGGTCGACATGGCCCGCATCGAGGCGAAGCCGGCGATCGGCAGCGGGTGGATGACCGCCTCGGTGCCGCCGGCCACCACCACGTCGGCCCGGCCGGAGCGGATGATGTCCAGGCCGAGCGCGATCGCCTCCGCGCCGGTCGCGCAGGCGCTGGCCACCGAGTGCACGCCGGCCTTGGCGCCCAGTTCCAGTCCGACGCAGGCGGCCGGGCCGTTCGGCATCAGCATCGGCACGGTGTGCGGGGAGACCCGCCGTGGCCCGGACGCCTCCAGGATGTCGTCCTGGGCGAGCAGGGTGGTGGCCCCGCCGATGCCGGAGCCGACGCTGACCGCCAGCCGCTCCGGGTCCAGCCCGGAGTCGGCCAGCCCGGAGTCGGCCCAGGCCTGCTGCGCCGCGATGATCGCGATCGCCTGGGACCGGTCCAGTCGGCGCAGCTTGACCCGGTCCAGCACCGCGGAGGGCTCCACGGCGAGCTGGGCCGCGATCCGGACCGGCAGTTGCGCCGCCCACTCCTGGGTGAGCGCACTCACCCCGGAGCGGCCGGCGAGCATGGCGTCCCAGGTCGACGCGACGTCCCCGCCGAGCGGGGTCGTCGCGCCGAGCCCGGTGACGACGACGTCGGGGCGACTCATGATCAGGACTGCGCCTCGATGAAGCTGACGGCGTCCCCGACGGTCTTCAGGTTCTGCACCTCGTTGTCCGGGATCTTGACGCCGAACTTCTCCTCGGCCGCCACCACGACCTCCACCATCGAGAGCGAGTCGACGTCGAGGTCGTCGGTGAAGGACTTCCCCTCGGCCACGTCGTCCGGGTTCACCCCGGCAACCTCTTCGAGGATCTCGGCGAGGCCGGCGGTGATCTCGTCACGGGTCATTACGGTTCGGTTCCTCTCATCGGGTGTTCACGACGGTCGGCGATGCCGGCCGTCAATCCTCGGCGCACTCGCGCCCGAGGAGGTCTTCAGGGGCAGCGGACGACCTGACCGGCGTAGGTCAGGCCACCGCCGAAGCCGAACAGCAGCACCGGGGCGCCGGACGGCACCTCGCGCCGCTCGACAAGCTTCGACAGGGCGAGCGGGATGCTCGCCGCCGACGTGTTGCCGGACTCGACGATGTCCTTCGCGATGATCGCGTCGGGGATGTTCAGTCGCTTGGCGATACCGTCGATGATCCGGGCGTTGGCCTGGTGCGGCACGAACGCGGCCAGCTCGGCGGGGGACACCCCGGCCTTCTCGCAGGCCTGCAGCGCCAGCGGCGCCAGCGCCGTGGTGGCCCAGCGGAAGACCGTCTGCCCCTCCTGCGCGATGTAGGGCCGCCAGCCCTCGATGCGGACCGCGTCGCTCTTCTCCGGCACCGAGCCCCAGACCACCGGCCCGATCCCGGCCGGCTCGCCCTCGGCGGCCGCGGTGACCACCGCTGCCCCGGCGCCGTCGCCGAAGATGATGCAGGTCGAGCGGTCGGTCCAGTCGGTGAAGTCGGAGAGCTTCTCCGCGCCGATCACAATGGCGTTGCGGGCCGCGCCGGCCCGGATCGCGTGGTCGACCGTGCCGAGCGCGTACGCGAAGCCCGAGCAGGCGGTGTTGAGGTCGAACGCGCCGGGGGCGTTGATGCCCAGCTTGGCGGCGACCCGGCAGGCCACGTTCGGGCTACGGTCGACCGACGTGCAGGTGGCCACCACGACGAGGTCGATGTCGGCGGCGGTGAGGCCGGAACTGGCCAGCGCCTTGCCGGCGGCGGCCGCTGCCATGTCGGCCACCGTCTCGTCGCCGGCGATCCGCCGGGTGACGATGCCGACCCGGTCCCGGATCCACTCGTCGTTGGTCTCGACCAGTTGCGCGAGGTCGTCGTTGGTCACCACGCGGGAGGGCTGGTAGTGCCCCATCGCGACGATTCGACTGCCGGACATCAGTTAAGCCCTCCGATCCGGGCGATCAGGTCCCGCGCGGCGGGCAGATCGTCGGGGGTGTTCAGGGTGACGATCTCGGGCGCACCTGCGCCCTTCAGTTCACGTTTGACCAGGCCGGCCAGGGTGCCGGCCGGCGGCAGCTCGATCACGCCGGTGACACCGAGGTCGGCCAGGGCCCGCATGCACAGGTCCCAGCGGACCGGGGCGGTGACCTGCCGGACCAGCCGCTGCACCATCTCCCGGCCGTCGCTGACCGCGGTGCCGTCGAGGTTGGAGAGCAGGATCCGGGCCGGGTCGGCCGGCACGATGCCGTCGGCCACGGAGGCCAGGGCGGCCTCGGCCGGAGCCATGTACGGGGTGTGGAAGGCACCGGCGACCTGGAGCCGGATGACCCGGGCCCGCGCCGGCGGTTCGGCGGCCAGCTTCTCCAGCCCGGCCACCGCGCCCGCGGCGACAACCTGGCCGGCGCCGTTGCGGTTGGCCGGGTACAGACCGTGGGCCTCGATCGCGGCGAGCACCTCGTCCGCGTCGCCGCCGAGCATCGCGGCCATTCCGGTCGGCTCGAGCGCGCACGCCGCGGCCATCTCCCGGCCGCGTACGCCGGCGAGGGTGACGGCCGCCTCGGCGGACAGCACCCCGGCCAGGGCGGCGGCGCCCAGCTCGCCCACGCTGTGGCCGGCGACCAGCGACACGTCGCGCAGCGGCAGGTGCTCGGCGGCGAGCAGCGCGGCCGCGACGAGCAGCGGCTGCGTGCGGGCGGTGTCCTTGATCTCGTCCGCGTCCGCCTGGGTACCGAGGTGGACCAGGTCGACGCCGGCCAGCGCTGACCACCAGCGCAGGCGGGCCTCGGCCCCGGGCAGCTCGAGCCAGGGGATCAGGAAGCCGGGTTTCTGGGAACCCTGTCCGGGTGAGAGTACGGCGAGCACGTCTACGACTCTGACGGATACTCGCGGGTCGCGCTGTAACGCACGGCACCAAGCCGTACTAGAAGCTTTGGAGGAAACCTACAAAAATCGGCGACGATCATCACCTGTGTGTGATGTTTTCCTGACCCCTGAACCCAATGTCTGGCTCGGGACGGGTGCGACGCCGGGGACGATCGGGTCGAGCCGGCCCACGGTCAGCGCCACCTGTAGCGCGAACGCGTCCCGCGGGACCAGCGGCGAGAAGCCGGTCACGTCGGCGACCCGCTTGAGCCGGTAACGCACGGTGTTCGGATGCACATAGAGCGCCCGGGCGGCGCTCTCCAGCGTGCCGCCGGCGGCGAAGAAGGCGTCCAACGTCTCCAGCAGTTCGCCACCGGCGCGGGCCAGTGTCGCGTACACGTCGTGGCGCAGCCGGCGGCGGGCCTCGCCGTCGCCGGCCAGAGCCCGCTCCGGCAGCAGGTCAGCGGCGGGCACCGGGCGAGGCGCGGTCGGCCAGGCCGGCGCCGCGCGGAACCCGGCCAGCGCGGCCCGCGCCGAGTCCGTCGCCTCGTCCAGGCTCGGCACGGCCGGGCCGACCACCACCGGCCCCTCCCCGAACGCGGTCAGCAGCTTTTCGGTGGCCGACAGCGGGTCGGCCGCCCCGCCGAGCACGATGACCAGCCGATCGCCGTGCACCCCGCCGATCACCTCGACCCCGATCCGGCGGGCCTGCCGGTAGACGGTGTGCAGCACGGCGGCCACCTCGCCGCCGGGCGAGCGGCCCACCGCCACCGCCACCGGCGGCGCGTCCGTCCAGCCCAGCGCTGCCGCCCGGCTGGCCAGCACGTCCGGCGAGTCGCCGCGCAGCAACGCGTCCACCAGCAACGCCTGGAGCCGGGCGTCCCACGAGCCGCGCGACTCGGCGGCGCGGGCGTACACCCGGGCGGCGGCGAAGGCGATCTCGCGGGAGAAACGCAGCACCGCCTCCCGCAGCGGCTGTTCCTCGCCCTCGGCGGCCAGGTGCGCCACCTGCTCCTCGACCACCTCGATGGTCACCTTGATCAGCGCCACGGTCTGCTGCAGGCTGATCGAGCGGGCCAGCGCCTGCGGCGCGGTGGCGAAGACCTCGTCCGACACCTCCTGGGTGCTGTCGGTCGCACCGCCGCCCTGCCGCAGCCACTGCACCAGCGACCGGACACCCGCCTGGGCGACCAGCATGACCCACGACCGCTGGTCGGCCGGCAGCTCCCGGAACCAGGGGAGGGCCTCGTCCATCCGGGCCACGCTGGCGGTGGCCAGTGCGCCCGCCGCCCGTTCGATCCGGCGCAGCGTGGCCGGTAGTTCGGTCCCGCCCGGTTCGCTCACGGCTTCAGCCTGACATGCCCTGACCAGCGCCTCGACACCGAGGGTCGGTGCCCGGCTCAACCGCGCTGACCTGGATGCCGCCCGCGCTGAACACCTCGTCGGGGCCGGCCAGTACGGTGTCAGGGCACGCCGGGCGACCGCCCGACGGGCGATGGCGAGACTGAGGAGACCGGGATGGCGCACGGGGAGGCCGACCACGGCTGCGCCCAGGGTGAACCCTGCCGGCCGGGCCACCACGACCCGCCCGTGCCCCGGCAGCGGGCCGTCGAGCCGATGCCGCCGGCGATGCCCGAGCCGGCGCACGAGCCGGGCTGCTGCAGCGAGCTGCCCGGCTGGGCCGGCGCCCACCGGCACGGCCCGGTCCGACCCCGTCGCCGCACGAGCCGCCAGGAGCGGCCGCCGCGCCGCTGGTGCTGACCCCGCCACCCGGCGGAGGGCCGGCGGCTGACCTCAGCGGGTACGGCGGCGGACCAGCAGCGCAATGCCGGCGATCCCGGCGGTGATGACCAGCATCACCCCGCCGTTGAGCAGCAGCAGCCGCTGAAGCTCACCCATCGCCGCGTCGAGGTCCTGCCCGGGGTCCAGCGCGTCGTCCGGGATGACCCGTTCGCCGCCGCCGACGCCGCCGCTGAGCGTGTCGAACTGTCGCTGCAGCGGCACCCCGGCGGCGCGCAGCGTCTCGGACATGTTCAGCCGGCCGAAGAACCAGCCGGCCAGGGTCTTGCTCCGGTCGGGCTGCTTGGCCGGCCGGTAGACCCGGGGCCCGCCCTTGGCGAGCGGGTAGAGGTCGTAGGTCTTCGTCGGCGCGTCTCCGGCGAGCACCACGACCGTGTACTTCGGACCGAGGTCCGCGGTCTTGGGGCCCTGCTGCTGGCCGGTACGACCCAGCCAGCTGACCTGATCGAGGACCGCGTTCACCTCGGCGGGGTGCGTGGCGGCGCGCAGCCGCAGGGGCTGGTCCAGGTGCTCGCCGGTGATGTCCACTCCGGCCGCCGGGCGGTCGACTCTGGCCGCCGCCGCATGGGCCGCGGCCGGGCCCGCCAGGGCCAATGTGGCGGTCGCGATCACCGTCCCGGCCACGGCTGCCAGCAGCCGCCTTACCCTCCGGATCATCGCCGCCTCCTCGCCCCGTTCGATGGCTGGCTCCCGCTGCGGGTCACGCTTGACCGGCCGACGGTGGTGGCCGCCCGGCGAACCGGTGCCCACTCCAAAAAGACTCCGTGGAACGTCGCTCGGTTGCAGCTGCGGAGAGAGTAATTGGAACTATTTGCGATCTGGAACCGACTAACAGCCGGTCGATGATCAGCGGCCGGATCGTACCCGGATGGAGGGGCTTATGGGGGGCAGGGTCGCCCGAGCGGCGCGTACCTGGTTGGTGGTTCTCGGCATGGCGGCGGGCGCGGCGGTGTTACCAGCCAGCCCGGCCGCGGCGCACAACTCGCTGACCAGCAGCAATCCGAAGGACGGGGCAAAGGTGGCGACCGCCCCGAAGCGGATCGAGCTCCGTTTCCTCGCCACGCCGGCCCCCACCGCCACCAAGATCACCGTGACCGGCCCGGACGACACGCCCGCCTCCGACGGCGAGCCGACCTTCTCCGGCAAGCGGGTGAGCGTGCCGTTCACCCCGGGCCCGGCCGGCTCGTACACCGTCGCGTACCGGGTCGGCTCGGTTGACGGTCACCAGGTCAACGGGAAAATCAGCTTCACCCTGACCGTCGGCGCGGTCACCGCCACGCCCTCGGCCGAGGAATCGCCGACCACCACGCCGCCCACGGATCCGGTGGCCGAGGCGACTCCGGTGGCCGAGGCGGCCTCGCCGGCGAGCGCCGAACCGGTCGCGTCGCGTCCGGACGACAGCGGCGGGGGGACCGGCCTGTGGTGGGCGCTGGGAGCCGTGGCGGCGCTGGCCGCGCTGGGCGGCGGGCTGCTGCTTCGCCGCCGCTCCGCCCGCCGCTGAGCCGTGTCGGCGCGGTCGCCCGGAGCGCCGGACGCGCGGAGCCGCCACCGACGGCTGGTTGAGGAGGCACTCCCGTTTTCATCGATATGCCGCTGAGTCATATTCATGACTCAGCGGCATATCGCTGTCAGGGACCTGGTCTCCCGGAGCACGACACGCCGGGCACGATCCACGTCAGACCAGGCGTACGCGGGCGGCGCGCAGCCGGGCCAGGGTGCGCTCGCGGCCGAGTACCTCAAGGGACTCGAAGAGCGGCAGGCCGACGGTGCGACCGGTGACCGCGACCCGGACCGGCGCCTGCGCCTTGCCCAGCTTCAGGCCACGCTCCGCGCCGACCGCCTCCAGCGTGGACTTCAGCGACTCGGCGTCCCAGGACTCCAGCCCCTCGAACGCGGCGACGGCCGCCTCCAGCAGCTCGGCCGCGCCCTCCTTCATCGCCTTCGCCCAGGCCGCCTCGTCGATCAGCGGGTCGGCCAGGAAGAGGAAGTCGACGTTCGGCACGATCTCGCTGAGCACCGCGATCCGGGTCTGCGCCAGCGGCGCCACCGCGGCGAAGGCGGCGGCGTCGAACTCCTCCGGCTGCCACGGCGGCGGGGCGATGGTGCCCGTGCCGGCCAGCCACGGCTGGCACTCCGTGATGAAATCCTCGACGGGCAGCGCCCGGATGTACTCGCCGTTGAACGCGCGCAGCTTCTTCTCGTCGAAGAACGCCGGGGAGGGGTTCACCTCCGCCAGCCGGAACTCCTCCTCGACCACCGACCAGGGCACGATCTCCCGGTCACCGGAGGGCGCCCAGCCGAGCAGCATCAGGTAGTTGCGCATCGCGGCGGCGAGGTAGCCCTCGTCCCGGTACGCCTCCAGGGCGACTTTGTCCCGCCGCTTGGACAGCTTCTGCCGCTTCTCGTTCACCACCACGGGGACGTGCGCCCAGACCGGCGGCTTGACCCCGAGCGCGTCCCAGAGCAGCTGCTGCTTCGGGGTGTTGGGCAGGTGCTCCTCGGCCCGGATCACGTGGGTGATCCCCATGGTCATGTCGTCGACCACGTTGGCGAGCAGGAAGACCGGCGAGCCGTCGCCCCGGGCGATGACGAAATCCTCGATCAGCTTGTTCTCGAAGGTCGGCTCGCCGCGGATCAGGTCGACCACCACGGTCTCGCCCTCGTCCGGCGTACGGAAGCGCAGCGCCCGGCCCTCGCCGGGCTCGAGGCCGCGGTCGCGGCAGAAACCGTCGTAGCCGGCGTACTGGGAGCCGGTCCGCGCCTGCACTTCCTCCCGGGTGCAGTCGCAGTAGTACGCCCGGCCGCCCTCGTGGAGCCGCTGCGCGGCGGCGCGGTGCTCGCCGGCGTACGACGACTGGAAGTACGGGCCCTCGTAGCTGCCCCGCGCGATGCCGATCCAGTCCAGCGCCGACAGGATGCCCTCGGTCCACTCCGGCTTGTTGCGGGCCGCGTCGGTGTCCTCGATGCGGAGCACGAACACCCCGCCCTGCTGCTTGGCGTAGATCCAGTTCTGTAGTGCCGAGCGGGCACCGCCGACGTGGAACATACCGGTCGGGGAGGGGGCGAAGCGTACACGTACCGTCACGTCCCCCAGCCTACGGCCGGGGGCCAGCCGATTTGAGGGAGGGGGCGGTCAGGGGACCGATCTGATCTTCAACACCAGGGCGCTGCCGAGCAGGGTGACCGCCGCGGTGGCCGCGTACAGGGTGGGGTAGCCGCCGAGGTGGACCACGATCGGGGCGGAGAGCGCCGGGCCGAGCACCTGCGGCGCGGAGTTCGCGATGTTGATCACCCCGAGGTCCTTGGCCCGGTCGGTCGCGGCCGGCAGCACCTGCGTGATCAGCGCCGCGTCCACCGCCAGGTAGACGCCGTAGCCGGCGCCGAGCAGCAGCGCGGCGGTGACCGCCATCGGCCAGGTCGGCGCCACCGCGAGCAGCAGCGCCGCCACGGCCATGATCAGCCCGGAGACGATCACGAAGACCTTCCGCCGGCCGGAGCGGTCCGACAGCCGACCGGACACCACGGCGGTCAGCATCATGCCCAGCGTGTAGAGCAGGATCAGCGCCAGCAACCCGCCCTCGGGGTCGGCCACCCGCACCCCGTCGGTGAGGAAATACAGCAGGTAGAGCGTGCCGAGCGCGTTGCCGGTCTGGACCAGGAACCGGGTGAACCAGGCCCAGGCGAAGTCGGGGTGCCGGCGTGGGCTGATCCAGAGCGAGGCGAGCAGCCCGCGCAGCCGCAGCACCGACCGGTGCTCCCGGGGCAGCGGGTCGTCCGCGGTCAGCAGCGCGAACGGCAGCGACAGCAGCAGCACCGCGGCGGCGACGGCCGCGTACCCGGCGGCGTTGCCGGTGACCACGGCGGTGACCAGCACCGCCCCCACCACCAGACCGAGCGCCTGCGGAATGCCCACCCAGCCGGAGACGCCGCCGCGCTGGGCGACCGGGACCCGGTCCGGGATGGCGGCGGTGAGGCTGGCCAGCATCGCGTTGAAGCAGACCTGCGCGGCGACCCAGCCGAGCGCCACCCCCGCGATGGTCTCCTGCCGGGCCAGCAGCACCAGGGCGAACGCGCCGAGAACCGCGCCAGAGGCGGTCCACACGTGCCGCCGGCCGAGGTGCCGGCGTCCCAGCCGGAGCACCGTCCGGTCGGACAGCGCCCCGGCCAGCGGGTTGGCCAGCACCGCGGCGAGCGCCCCGAGGCCGGTGACGACGGCGAGCATCGTCTCCTTGTCGCCGGGCGCGATCCGCGCCACCTGCTGAGGCAGCAGCACCTGGATCGGGGTGAAGAAGGCCATCCAGACACCGAGGTTGGCCGCGAAGATCAGCGTGATCCAGCTCCGCCGGACCGGCGCGGTCGGTTCGGCGAGCGCCGCCGGCAGCGCGGCCGGCGTCGGGCCGACGGTGGTCATCGCCGGATGACCCGGTCGCGGAACCAGGCGTACGACGACTTCGGGGTCCGCCGCTGGGTGGCGTAGTCGACGTGCACCAGGCCGAACCGCTTGGTGAAGCCCTCGGCCCACTCCCAGTTGTCCAGCAGGGACCAGACGAAGTAGCCGGTCACCTCGACCCCGGCGTCCATCGCCTCGCGGACCGCCCGGATGTGCCCGTCCAGATACGCGATCCGCTCCGGGTCGTCCACCCGGCCCTGCCCGTCCGGCCCGTCGTGGTAGGCGCAGCCGCTCTCGGTGATCTGGATCGGCGGCAGCGCGTCGCCGTACGTGTCGTGCAGCCCGAGCAGTAGGTCGCGCAGCCCGTCCGGGGCCACCGGCCAGTCGAAGGCGGTTCGTGGGTAGCCGGTCAGCGGCACGATCTCGAACGGCAGCGGTGAACCCTCCTCGGCGGCCCGGATGCCTGTCGGGTTGTAGTAGTTGACCCCGAGCGCGTCGAGCGGGGCGGCGATCACGTCGAGGTCGCCGTCCCGCACCAGGGCCGGGTCGAGGCCGAGTTCCTCGGGGTAGCCGAGGCCGAGCAGCGGGTCGGTGAAGAGGCGGTTGTGCAGCGCGTGGTACGCCGCCCCGGCGGCCCGGTCGGCGTCGGTGTCACCGGCCAGCCGCACCGGGGAGTAGTTGTTCGCGATGGCCACCGGGGCGGTGCCGTGGGCGCGCAGCGCGGCGACGGCGAGGCCGTGCCCGAGAAGTTGGTGGTGGGCCACCGGGAAGGCGTCGAAGAGCAGCATCCGGCCGGGGGCGTGCACACCCATGCCGTGCCCGAGGCTCATGTGGATGAACGGCTCGTTGAGCGGGATCCAGAGTTTCACCCGGTCGCCGAGGCGGGCGGCGACCAGGTCGGCGTACTCGGCGAAGCGGGCGGCGGTGTCCCGGTGCAGCCAGCCGCCGGCGTCCTCAAGGGCCTGTGGCAGGTCCCAGTGGAAGAGCGTGGCGACCGGGTCGACGCCCGCGTCGAGCAGGGCGTCCACCAGCCGGTCGTAGAAGTCCAGCCCGGCCGGGTTGGCCGGGCCCGTGCCGTCGGGCTGGATTCGGGGCCAGGCGATCGAGAAACGGTACGCGGACACTCCGAGCCCGGCCAGCAGCGCGGCGTCCTCGGCGTACCGGTGGTAGTGGTCGCACGCCTCGTCTCCGGTGCTGCCGTCGGCGATCCGGCCCGCCGTGTGGGCGAAGGTGTCCCAGATGGACCGGCCTCGGCCGTCGGTGGTGGCCGCTCCCTCGATCTGGTACGCGGAGGTGGCCACCCCCCAGCGGAAGCCGGCGGGGAACTCGGGCATCGGCGTGGTCGTCATGCGCCCTCCCAGAAACGCGAAGCGTGTTCGCGACTCTAGGGGGCCGTCCGTCGATGCGCCATAGGTCCGGCGGAGAGCTTGACGCAAGGGTTTTCGGCGTGTCTTTCCGAACCCGTCCGGTTAAGTCCGATTTACCGCATACAGTGCGGAATATCGCGGATGTCCTTAGTGGGAGAAAGACGAAATGATCCTCGTGGAACGCAGTGCGCACGTGATGGCGCCGGTGGAAGCGGTCTGGGACGTTGTGCAGCGGGCCGAGCAACTGCCGGCCTGGCTGGCGGGGGTCCGCGCGGCCGAGGTCCTCTCGGGAGAGGGGTTCGGCCGACGACAACGGGTCCAGGCCGGGCGCGGTGCGGCGCACGAGGCCGAGGTGATCGCCTACCAGGAGCCGACCCTGATCGGGTGGCGCGAGCGGGCCAAGGGCGCCGGTGCCCGGGCCGAGGCGCGCACCGAGATCTACGTACAGCTGACGGCGGACGAGGAGGAAGGCGGGACGATCGTGCGGCTCATCGTCGTACGGTGGCCCGCCGGGCCGGTCAAGGCCGCTCTGCTCCGGCTCGGCCTGCGTCGGGTCGGCGCTGACCTGGAGGACTCGCTGGCCCGGCTGACCGACCTGGCCGCCGTCGGCTGACCCGAGCCGGTCCCGGCGTCGCCCGCGATGGTGATGGTCCGGCGTTCCCGCCAGGAACGCCGGACCATCGTCGACTCCCGGCTGAGATCCACACACTTCCCCCGAAGTTGCGCGGATCTTGGGGGTACGAGGACGGAGGAGGGCCCGGCGCGATAGCGCCGGGCCCTCCTCCGTGGCGGGTGGGTCAGCTGTCGCCGCCGGTCTCGCCGACCGGCGCGGCGTTCACGTCCTCCAGCGCGTACTTCTTGGCGGCCTCGGCCGGCATGTGGGCCGGCACCGCACCGCGGAAGGCGAGCTGGCGCAGCGCGGCGACCGTCACCGACTCGGCATCCACGTGGAAGTGCCGGCGCAGCGCGTGCCGGGTGTCCGACATACCGAAGCCGTCGGTGCCGAGCGAGGTGTAGTCGCCGGGTACCCAGCGGGCGATCAGGTCCGGTACCGCCCGCATCCAGTCGCTGACCGCGACCTTCGGCCCGTCGGCGTCGGCCAGCTTCCGCTGGATGTACGGCACCCGCGGCTCGGAGCCCGGGTTGAGCAGGTTGTGCTCCTCGCACTCCACCGCGTCCCGGCGCAGCTCGGTCCAGGAGGTCACCGACCACACGTCGGCGGCCACCCCCCAGTCCTCGGCGAGCAGCTGCTGCGCCTTGAGCGCCCACTGCATGCCCGTGCCGGAGGCCAGCAGGTTGGCCTTCGGCGCGTCCCCGCCGACCTGCGGCGCGGGGGAGTAGCGGTAGATGCCCTTGAGGATGCCCTCGACGTCCACGCCCTGCGGCTCGGCCGGCTGGAAGATCGGCTCGTTGTAGATGGTGAGGTAGTAGAAGACGTTCTCCTGCGCCTCGCCGTACATCCGGTGCAGGCCGTTCTCCACGATGTGCGCGATCTCGTACGCGAACGCCGGGTCGTACGCGACCACCGCCGGGTTGGTGGCGGCGATCAGCATCGAGTGGCCGTCCTCGTGCTGCAGGCCCTCACCGTTGAGCGTGGTCCGGCCGGCGGTCGCGCCGAGCAGGAAGCCCCGCGCCATCTGGTCGGCCGCGGCCCACAGCCCGTCGGCGGTCCGCTGGAACCCGAACATCGAGTAGAAGATGTACATCGGGATCATCGGCTCGTCGTGCGTGGCGTACGACGAGCCGGCCGCGGTGAACGAGGCGACCGAGCCGGCCTCGTTGATCCCCTCGTGCAGGATCTGCCCGCCGGTGGCCTCCTTGTAGGACAGGAACAGCTCCCGGTCCACGGAGGTGTACCGCTGGCCGTGCGGCGAGTAGATCTTCGCCGTCGGGAAGAGCGAGTCCATGCCGAACGTACGGGCCTCGTCCGGGATGATCGGCACCCACCGCTTGCCGAACTCCTTGTCCTTCATCACGTCCTTGAGCAGGCGGACGAAGGCCATGGTGGTGGCCACCTTCTGCTTGCCCGAGCCGCGCTTGACGTCGGAGAAGCGCTCGCTGCCCGGGATCTGCAGGGTCTTGCCGGTGGCCCGCCGGGTCGGCAGGTAGCCGCCGAGCTGCTTGCGCCGCTCGTGCAGGTATTCGATCTCCTCGGACTTGTCACCCGGGTGGTAGTACGGCGGGAGGTAGGGGTTGTCCTCCAGCTGCTTGTCCGAGATGTCCAGGTAGAGCCGGTCGCGGAAGAGCTTCAAATCCTCCAGCGTCAGCTTCTTCATCTGGTGGGTGGCGTTGCGGGCCTCGAAGTGCGAGCCCAGCGTCCAGCCCTTGATGGTCTTGGCCAGGATCACCGTCGGCTGACCGGTGTGCTCCATCGCCGCCTTGTACGCCGCGTAGAGCTTGCGGTAGTCGTGGCCACCCCGCTTGAGGTTCCAGATCTCGTCGTCGCTGAGGTGCTCGACCATCTTGCGGGTGCGCGGGTCGCGGCCGAAGAAGTGCTCCCGGACGTACGCCCCGGACTCCGCCTTGTAGGTCTGGTAGTCGCCGTCGGGCGTGGTGTTCATCAGGTTGACCAGCGCGCCGTCGGTGTCCGCCGCGAGCAGCGGGTCCCACTCCCGGCCCCAGACCACCTTGATGACGTTCCAGCCGGCGCCCCGGAAGAACGCCTCCAGCTCCTGCATGATCTTGCCGTTGCCCCGGACCGGGCCGTCCAGCCGCTGCAGGTTGCAGTTGATCACGAAGGTGAGGTTGTCCAGCTCCTCGCGGGCGGCCACGCCGATCGCGCCGAGCGACTCGACCTCGTCCATCTCGCCGTCACCGAGGAACGCCCAGACGTGCTGCTGGGAGGTGTCCTTGATGCCCCGGTGGTGCAGGTAGCGGTTGAACCGGGCCTGGTAGACCGCGTTGATCGGGCCGAGGCCCATCGACACGGTGGGGAACTCCCAGAAGTCCGACATCAGCCGCGGGTGCGGGTAGGAGGGAAGCCCGCCGCCCGGGTGCGACAGCTCCTGCCGGAAGCCGTCGAGCTGGTCCGTGCTGAGCCGGCCCTCCATGAACGCCCGCGCGTACATGCCGGGGGAGGCGTGGCCCTGGTAGAAGATGTGGTCGCCGCCGCCCGGGTGGTTCTTGCCCCGGAAGAAGTGGTTGAAGCCCACCTCGTAGAGGGACGCGGAGCTGGCGAAGGTGGAGATGTGGCCACCCACGCCGATCTCGGGGCGCTGCGCGCGGTGCACCAGCATGGCGGCGTTCCACCGGATGTACGCCCGGATCCGCCGCTCGATGTGCTCGTCACCCGGGAACCACGGCTCGCGCTCCGGAGCGATGGTGTTGATGTAGTCGGTGGTGGTCAGTGACGGCACCCCGACCTGGCGCTCGCGGGCCCGCTCCAGCAGGCGCAGCATGACGTAGCGGGCGCGCTTTGTCCCGCGCTCGTCGATGACACCGTCGAGCGACTCGACCCATTCGCTGGTCTCTTCAGGGTCGATGTCCGGAAGCTGGCTCGGCAGACCAGCGGTGATCACCGGGCGCTTGCGTTCCGTAGCCACAGGCGTTCCCTCGGTTCTGTGTGGGATAGGTCTCTTGCGCCCATCCTGCCCTCTCTCGACGCGTTCCGTCACGCCTCCCTCCCCCAGACGCGACGCTGAACACATGTACCCGCCAGTAACATCTCGGGATCCGGCCCTGGGCCGACGGCGGGCCGCCGGCCGGGCCAGAATGCGGGTGTGCGCACCGAAGTGATCACCGTCCAGACCGGGTCCCGGCCGGCCGTCCGGGACATCACCGCCGAGGCCGAGCGCTTCGTCTCCGGCCAGGGCGACGGCCTGTTGCACGTCTTCGTGCCGCACGCCACCGCCGGGCTGGCGATCATCGAGACCGGCTCCGGCTCCGACACCGACCTGCTGCGCGCGCTCGACGACCTGCTCCCCACCGACGACCGCTGGCGACACCGGCACGGCTCGCCCGGGCACGGCCGGGACCACGTGCTGCCCGCGTTCGTCCCCCCGTACGCGACCCTGCCGGTGCTCGACGGGCGGCTGGCGCTGGGCACCTGGCAGTCCCTCTGCCTGGTCGACACCAACGGTGACAACCCCACCCGGAAGGTCCGCTTCTCCTTCCTGCCGGCCTGACGCTCCCGCGCCCGCCCCGGCTCAGCGCAGCAGCCGGCGGAGCTGGCCCGGGGTGTGGCCGAGCTGGGCGCGTACCGTCCGGGTCAGGTGGGCCTGGTCGGCGAAGCCCAGCTCGGCGGCGAGCTCCGACAGGCTCGGCACGCCCTCCTCCAGCCGGTCCAGCACCCGCCCGACCCGCAGTCGGTTTCGGTAGCGGGTCAGCGGCACCCCGACCAGCGCCTGGAACTCCCGGCTCAACCGGTACGGCGACACGCCGAACGCCCGGGCCAGCGGCAGCAGCCCGGCGGCGTCGGGATGGCCGTCGTGCAGCGCGGCCCGCGCCCGCTCGACCAGGCGGCGGTGCCGCCCGCTGCCGCCGACCGCCGGTCCGGTCGCCGCCCCGACCAGTCGGACCAGCCGCTCCGCCGCCGCGTGGTCCGGGTCCGACGCGGTACGCAGCAACAGCCGGTGGGCCAGGTCCACGTGGGCGTCGACGTGTACCACGGCCGGCACCGGCCGGTCCGCGAACAGCTCCTGCCACAGCCGCTCGGAGAGGCGTACCGAGGTGCAGTCGTCGCCGCCGACCGGGTGGGCGAATCGTTCCGCCTCGCCCGGCACGGTCAGGTAGGCCACCGTCGGGTCGACGAACTCCTCGCCGCCCCGCCCAACCCGGCGGAAGCCGCCCCGCCGGGTCAGCACCAGCCCGTACGTCTCGTTCGGTTCCGGTGCGGACCAGCCGGTGTGGTCGTCGCGGCACCGCACGATGGCGACCCGGAAGTCCGGGTGCCGAAGCAACGGCTTCATGGTGCGCACGCCACTCAGGGTAGGTGGCTCGACCCGCAAGGATCGACAAGACCCGAGGCCGCGGGACCGGCAGGGTGGCGGCCATGACCGAGCGGACCCGCCGCAGCGGCGCCCTGCTGGCCGTCCTGCTGACCGGCCAGGCGATGGCCTCGATGGACACCTCGATCGCGGCGGTCGCCGCGCCCGCGATCCGGGCCGACCTGGCCGGGCCGCCGGCCGTGCAGCAACTCGTGCTCGCTGGCTACACCCTGACCTTCGCGGTGCTGGTGGTCACCGGCGCCCGACTCGGTGCCCGGCACGGGTACGGGCGGATCTTCCTGCTCGGCCTGGCCGGGTTCACGCTCGCCTCGCTGGCGTGCGGGCTCGCCCCGGGACCGGTCGCCCTGGTGCTCGCCCGGGCGACGCAGGGGGCGGCCGCCGCGGTGATGGTGCCGCAGGTCATGTCGCTGATCCAGGCATCGATGCGCGGGACGGCCCGGACGCGGGCGATCGGGGCGTACTCGATGGTGCTGGCGCTCGGCGTGGCCGCCGGCCAGGTCGCCGGTGGGCTGCTGGTCACCGCCGACCTCGCCGGGCTCACCTGGCGAGCCGCCTTCCTGGTCAACGTGCCGGTCGGGGTGGTGCTGTGGCTGGCCGGTCGCCGGGTGCTCGCCGGGGCGCCGGTCGCCCCGCACCGGGGGCAGGCGCTGGACGGGCCGGGCATCCTGCTGCTCGCCGCCGCGATGCTCACCCTGGTGCTGCCGCTGGTGCTCGGCCGCGATCTGGGTTGGCCCCGCTGGATCCTGGCCGTCGCGGTCGCCGTCGGCGCCGTCGGTCTCCGGCTCTTCCTGCGGTACGAGGCCCGACGCGCCCGCCGTCACGCGGACCCGCTGCTGGACGTGACGGTGTTGCGGCACCCCGGCGTGCCGGCCGGCCTGCTCGCCTGCTGCGTGGTGATGGGCTGCTACGCCGGCTTCCTCTTCGTGCTCACCCTGCGCCTGCAGAACGGGCTCGGCTTCACCGCGCTGGCGGCGGGGCTGGCCTTCCTGCCGTACGCCTCGGGTTTCGCCCTCTGCGGGCTGGCCGTGCCGCGACTGCCGGACCGGGCCGGCGCCGTCCTGCCGGTCGCCGGCCCGCTGGTGCTCGCGGCCGTGGTCACGGCGGTCGCCTGGCTGTCCCACGACGGCTGGCCGTGGCTGCCGGGCAGCGCCCTGCTGTTCGTCGGCGGCGCGGCGCACGCGGCGTCGTTCAGCCCGCTGGTAAGCCGACTCACCGGGATCGTGCCGGTCGCCTCGGCCGCCGCGCTCTCCGCGCTGGTCTCCACCGGCACCCTGCTCGCCGCCGTGCTCGGCGTGACCCTGATCGGTGGCCTGTATCTCGCGGCGCCCGGCACCCCCCTGGCCCCGGCCGCGCTCACCGCCACGCTCCTGCTGTCCGCCACCCACGCCGCCCACCGCGCCACCCGCCCGACCCCACCGCCCCGGTCCGCTGACCATGAAGTTGTTGCGCCGACACGCCGCGCCGGATGACAACAGTTTCATGATCAACCGGAGGGTGGGCGAGCGGCGTCCGGCCGGGGTGGAACATGTTCGGGTGGGCGACATGTGCCTGCGTCGGTAATGCTGTCCGATGTGACCACCCCGCAGGATCTCGACGATCGGTTCCGGGCGGCGCTGGGCGCCCTCGGCAACCCCGCCCAGCGCCGTGACCTGGGTGAACCGCTGCCCGACGGCGAGCCGTTGACCGGAGCGCAGGCGCTGGCCGTCTTTGATGCCCAGGTGACCAGTCGGCTGCTGGACCTCGCCGGCCGGTGGCTGCGCAGCTTCGGGGAGGGCTACTACACGATCGGCTCGGCGGGCCACGAGGGCAACGCCGCGGTGGCCGCCGCACTGCGGCCGACCGATCCTGCCCTGCTGCACTACCGCTCCGGCGCCTTCTACTGCGCCCGCGCCGCGCAGGCGGCGGGCGACTTCCCGTCCGCGCCCGAGCCCCCGAACCGCGACGAGGAGCCCGACGCCGCCGCGCCCCCGGACCGCGACGAGGGGCCCGACGCCGCCGCGCCCGAACCCGGCGCTGCCGCACCCGGACCCGACCGGCCGGCCCCCGGCGTCACGCCCGCCCCGGCGACCGAGGCCCCGGACGATCCGGTGGCGACGGGCCTGCCCGCGCCGGATCCCGGTGACGGGTACGCGCAGGCGGCGCGGGACGTGCTGCGCGGCATGGTCGCCTCGGCGCGGGAGCCGATCGCCGGTGGGCGGCACAAGGTGTTCGGCCGCGCCGATCTCGCGGTCATCCCGACCACCTCCACCATCGCGTCCCACCTGCCCCGGGCGGTCGGCATGGGGCTCGCCCTGGAACGGCTGCGCCGGGTCGGCGGCGGCCGGCGCCCCGGCGGGGCGGTGCCCGAGACCGGCGGGGACCCGGGCGTCGGCTCGCCGTGGCCGCCGGACGCGATCGTGGTCTGCTCGTTCGGGGACGCCTCGGTCAACCACGCCACCGCCACGGCCGCGTTCAACACCGCCGGCTGGTACGACCACACCGGCCTGCGTATCCCGGTCCTGTTCGTCTGTGAGGACAACGGGCTCGGCATCAGCGTGCGCTCGCCGAAGGGCTGGGTCGAGGCGACGCTGCGGGCCAGGCCGGGAATCCGGTACTTCGCCGCGGACGGCACCGATCCGGTCGAGGCGTACCGGGTGGCGGACGAGGCGGCGGCCTGGGTGCGCCGGCACCGGCGGCCGGCCGTGCTGCACCTGAGCACCGTACGGCTGATGGGCCACGCCGGGGCCGACGCGGAGGCCGCGTACCGGAGCCCGGCCGAGATCGACGCGGACGCCGCGCGTGACCCGCTGCTGGCCACGGCGCGGCTGCTGGTGGCGGCCGGCTACGCCACCGGCGAGGAACTGCTGGCCCGGTACGACGAGCGCGGCTGGCAGGTCCGCCGGATCGCCGAGGAGGTGCTCGACGAGCCGAAGCTGGCGTCCCCGGCCGAGGTGGTGGCGGAGCTGGCCCCGCGCCGGCCGGTCCGGGTCCAGCGGGCGGTGGCGGACGCGGCGGCCCGCGCGGCCGGGCCGAACGCGGCGGCCCGGGCCGAGGCGTTCGGCGGCAAGCCGCCCGAACTGGCCGGGCCGCTGACCCTGGCGCAGAGCATCAACGCGGCGCTCGCCGACGGGATGCTGGACCACCCGGGGACGGTCGTGTTCGGCGAGGACGTCGCCGCCAAGGGCGGGGTGTACGGGGTGACCAAGGGGCTGCGGGACCGGTTCGGGGCGGCCCGGGTCTTCGACACGCTGCTCGACGAGACCTCGATCCTCGGGCTTGGGTTGGGCGCGGGCGTCGCCGGGCTGCTGCCGGTGCCCGAGATCCAGTACCTGGCGTACCTGCACAACGCCGAGGACCAGCTCCGGGGCGAGGCCGCGACCATGCGGTTCTTCTCCCGAGGGGCGTTCCGCAACCCGATGGTGGTCCGGGTGGCCGGGCTGGCCTACCAGGAGGGGTTCGGCGGGCACTTCCACAACGACAACTCGGTGGCCGTACTCCGGGACGTGCCCGGGTTGGTGATCGCGGTGCCGGCGCGGCCGGACGACGCCGCGCCGATGCTCCGGACCTGCCTGGCCGCCGCGACGGTGGACGGGAACGTCTGCGTCTTCCTGGAGCCGATCGCGCTCTACCACACCCGTGACCTCTACGCCGACGGCGACGGCGAGTGGCTGGGCGAGTACGCCGAGCCGGGCGCCTGGGCCGCCCGTCATGCGCCGATCGGACGGGCCCGGGTCTACGGGGTCGGCTCGGCCGAGGACGTCACGATCATCACCTTCGGCAACGGGGTGCGGATGTCGCTGCGGGCCGCGGCCACCCTCGCCGGCGAGGGCATCGGCAGCCGGGTGGTGGACCTGCGTTGGCTCGCCCCGCTGCCGGTAGCCGACATCGTCCGGGAGGCCGCGGCCACCGGACGGGTGCTGGTCGTGGACGAGACCCGCCGGTCGGGCGGGGTGGGCGAGGGGGTGATCGCCGCGCTGGTGGACGGGGGATATGTCGGTGCGGCGCGAAGAGTGGCCGGGCTTGACTCTTTTGTACCATTGGGTCCGGCTGCGCGTCAGGTCCTGGTCTCGGAGGAAGCCATCACCCAGGGTGCCCGTACGCTGCTGGCACGGTAAATTCCGTTCCACCCGGTGCGCCACTTGCGCGGGGAGGCACAACTGTGTGGACTTGGCGGAACGGCGTCGACCGACGTCGCGAGCAGGGATGAGATGAGGAGGCACGCGACAGTGAGCGCGACCGCTGGTCAGGCCGCCGACGGGGTACGAAGCCTGGCGGACCGGTTCGGGATCGAGCCGGGGATGGTCGTCATGGAGATGGGCTACGACGATGACGTCGACCAGGATCTCCGCGACGCCCTGACCGACCGCTGTGGGGAGCTGGTGGACGAGGACACCGACGAAGTCGTCGACGCCGTTCTCGTCTGGTACCGCGACGGCGACGGTGACCTCTTCGAGCTCCTCGTCGACGCCCTCGGGCCGCTGGCCGACAACGGGGTGGTCTGGCTGTTGACGCCCAAGGCCGGCCGGGACGGTCACGTCGAGCCGAGCGAGGTCGCGGAGAGCGGGCAGACGGCCGGCCTCCAGCAGACCTCCACGATCAACGCGGGCCGGGACTGGAACGGCGCCCGCCTCGTGCTTCGGCGCGGGTCGAAGTCCAGGAAGTAATCGCCTTACGCCACCCGGCGGCGCTCGCCGCCGGGTGTGGCACGCTGATCATCTCCAGACTCGACCCAAGGAGTACCCATGCCCCTCGAGGTTGGCGCGGAGGCGCCGGACTTCGTGCTCAAGGACCAGAACAACCAGGAGGTCCGGCTCTCCGACTTCCGCGGCCGACAGGCCGTGCTGCTGGTGTTCTACCCGCTCGCCTTCACCGGCATCTGCCAGGGTGAGCTTTGCGAGGTGCGGGACAACCTCGCCGAGTACGTCAACGACGACGTCCAGGTGCTGACCGTCAGCGTCGACTCGGTGTACGCCCACAAGATCTGGGCCGACCGGGAGGGCTACCAGTTCCCGATGCTGGCCGACTTCTGGCCGCACGGCGCGGTGGCCCAGGCGTACGGGGTCTTCAACGACGTCGCGGGCATCGCCAACCGGGGCACGTTCGTGATCGACAAGGCCGGCGTGGTCCGGTTCGCCGAGATGAACATGCCCGGCGAGGCTCGGGACCAGGATGCTTGGCGCAAGGCCCTGACTGAGGCCGTCGCCGCCTGATCCCACCCCAGGCACGCCGTTGCACCGGGCCGGAGGCCGGCAGGTAAGCTTGCCGGAACCTCCGGCCCGCCGTACGGGCGTTCCGGGCGCGTAGCTCAGTGGGAGAGCACCCGCCTTACAAGCGGGGGGTCGCAGGTTCGAAACCTGCCGCGCCCACCACGTACCACCAGCATGGCTTCCGTCGAGCAACCAGAAGTGCAGTTGCGTGCCGTACGGCGTCAAGGTGCCCCCTCGCTCGCGACGCGCCGGCGGCGCAGCCCGCCGCGGACCGGTCCGCAGGCCAGTGCAGACGGCCCGGTCACGGTGGCCGCCCTGACCGCGCAGGTCGCCCCTGACGGCTGGCCCAGCCAGCGGCTCGCGTCGTCGCCGGCTCGACTTCCAGGCCGAGTTGACGGGCTCCCTAGGGTGTTGGCGGGGAGGTCGGCGATGTGGAGAAAGGTGCGCGGGGCCCTCGCGGGCGTCACCGCGCTTCTGGTGGTCACCGGCTGCACGTCACAGGAGCGCGCCGGGCGGCCGGTCGCGACCACGGCCAGCCCCGCCGCCACCGTCGCCACGCCGGCCGACGTCGCAATCGCCGCGGCCGGCCCCGAGGCGGACGAGGTTCCCCGGCCGGTCAGCTGCGGGCCCGGCGAGGCACACACGACCGAGCCGACCCCGACCCCGCCCGGCCCGGACGACGTCGTCGCCGGTCCGGTGATCTGGCGCGGCCTCAAGGCGATGGCGACCGGGGACCCCGCTTCCTTCGGCTATCAGGACGCCGAGGGCGGCCACTACAAGGTCGGGGTGGGCATCCGGGCCGGTACGACCGTGACGGTCATGATCGGTCCGGAAGCGCGCGGCCATGCCGGTCTGAAGTACGGCCAGGCCTGGGGATTCCGGCCGGTGGAAGGGGTGCGGTTCACCGCCTGCCCGGACGACGACACCTGGTTCGTCGGCGGCTTCTTCGTCGAGGAGCACCGGTGCGTACCGCTTGATGTCACGGCCGAGGGTGCTCAGCCGGTGCGGGTCGTCGTCTCCCTCTTCGCCGGCGCCTGCCCCGGCTGACCGCTGCCGGCGGTTGTGGCGTGACCTTGCCCACCCTTCCCGCCGCAGAAGGGGGTAGGGGCAGGTCAACCGCCGTTACCCAGCGGTTAAGGTTGTATGTGAAGTCGCTTCCCGACCAGGGTGCGGCTTCGTAGCGCTTCACGGGCAATCGTGGAGCCCAGCCGTTCCGACGTTCTCCGGGCCAACCGAATCGGGACGACTGCACCCCCACCGCCCGACCGGCGCGTCCGGCGGGCCAACCCGGAACGGAGTAAGGCCACGCCATGAGCGTGACTACGCAGGATCCTGCTGCCCCAGTCAAGTCGGCGGAACCCGCCGAGCGCGGCCGCCTCGACCGCTTCTTCGAGATCACCCGCCGCGGCTCGACGGTCAAGCGCGAGGTGCTCGCCGGGATCACCACCTTCGCGGCGATGTCGTACATCGTCGTGCTCAACCCGCTGATCATCGGCACCGCGCCCGACAAGGACAACAACCTGCTCGGCATGGGGCCGGTCGCCGGGGTCACCTGCCTCGTCGCGGCGGTCATGACGATCATGATGGGTGTCGTCGGCCGGGTGCCGTTCGCGGTGGCGACCGGCCTGGGTTTGAACGCCTTCGTCGCGTACGCCGTCGCCTCCCAGATGACCTGGGCCGAGGCGATGGGCCTGGTCGTCATCGAGGGCCTGATCATCACCGTGCTGGTGCTGACCGGATTCCGGAAGGCCGTCTTCCGGGCCATCCCGGCCTCGCTGAAGGCGGCCATCGCTGCCGGTATCGGCCTGTTCATCGCCATGATCGGCCTCGTCGACGGTGGTCTGGTGCGGGCCGGCGAGGGCGTGCCGGTGCAGCTCGGCGCTGACGGCACGCTGCGCGGCTGGCCCACGGTCATCTTCCTGGTCGGCCTGCTGCTCACCGGCATCCTGGTCGCTCGCAAGGTGAAGGCCGGCATCCTGATCGGCATCGTGGTCACCACCGTCCTCGCGGCGATCGTCAACGCCTTCGCCAAGCCCGGCGCGGCCTTCCTCCCCGATGGCACGCCCAACCCGGGCGGGTGGCGGCTCAACGTCCCCACCCTGCCGGACCCGCTGGTCAAGGCACCCGACCTGCACCTGCTCGGCAACGTGTCGTTCAGCTCGTTCGCCCACGTCGGCGTGATGACCGCGCTGCTGCTGGTCTTCACCCTGGTCCTCGCGGACTTCTTCGACGTGATGGGCACCACCGTGGGCCTGGCCAAGCAGGCCGGCCTGACCAACTCGGACGGCACCGACATGCCCCGGCTGGGCAAGGTGCTCTTCGTCGACGGTGTCGCCGCGGTCGCCGGCGGCGCGGGCAACGCCTCCTCGGCCACCACGTACGTCGAGTCCTCCTCGGGCATCGCGGATGGTGGGCGTACCGGCCTGACCAGCGTGGTCACCGGCGTGCTCTTCCTCGGCGCGCTGCTGCTCACCCCGCTGGTGTCGCTGGTGCCGAGCGAGGCCGCCGGCCCGGCGCTGGTGATCGTCGGCGCGCTGATGATCCGCCAGGTCAAGGACATCGACTTCACCGACGTGGGCATCGCGGTCCCGGCGTTCCTGACCATGACCCTCATGCCGTTCACCTACTCGATCACCAACGGCATCGGCGCCGGCTTCGTCAGCTGGGTGGCGATCCGGGTGGCGCAGGGCAAGGCCCGGACGATCCACCCGCTGATGTGGGCGGTCTCCGCCGCGTTCGTGGTCTACTTCGGCATCAACCTGGTCAAGGCCGTCACCGGCGTCAGCTGACCGGATCCTCGTCGCGCCCCCGCTGCCCCTTGGCCCGAGGCAGCGGGGGCGCGGCGTATCCGGAGCAGCAACGAGTGCACCCGAAGCCGCGAGGACCCCGGCACACTGTGGGGACGGCGAGGGGAGCGCGGATGAGCTTCGCGGACGTCAACGGCGTGCGGCTCTGGTACGAGCTGCACGGGGCCGGCCGGCCGCTGGTGCTGCTGCACGGCGGCTACGGCGCGGTGGAGATGTTCGACCCGATCCGGCCCGCCCTCACCGCCCGCCGGCAGGTGATCGCGGTCGACCTGCAGGGCCACGGCCGCACCGCCGACGTCGACCGCCCGCTGCGGTACGAGTCGATGGCCGACGACATCGGCGCGCTGCTGCGCCACCTCGACCTGCCCGAGGTCGACCTGCTCGGCTACTCGCTCGGCGGCGGGGTGGCCCTGCGTACCGCGATCCAGCATCCAGACCGGGTCCGCCGCCTGGTGCTGGTCTCCACCCCGTGCCAGCGGCGGGGCTGGTATCCGGAGGTGCTGGCCGCGATGGCGGCCCAGGACGAACAGGTCGCCGAGCAGATGCGCGGCACCCCGCCCCACGAACTGTACGAGCGGGTGGCGCCGCGCCCGCAGGACTGGCCGACGCTCTGGGCCAAGAGCGGTGAGCTGCTGCGCCGCGAGTACGACTGGTCCGCCGAGGTGGCCGCCCTCGCCCTGCCGGTGCTGCTGGTCTATGCCGACGCCGACTCGATCCCGGTCAGCCACATGGCGGAGTTCTTCGGCCTGCTCGGCGGCGGGCACCGGGACGCCGGCTGGGACGGAACCGACCGCCCGGTGTCCCGGCTGGCCGTGCTGCCCGGCCTGACCCACTACGACATCGTCGGGTCACCGGCGCTGCCTGCCGTCGCCCTGCCGTTCCTCACCCACGAGGTCCGCCCGCCCGCCTGACGCGCTCGGCTGACCGCTACCCCCAGGTATGTCCACCGGTGCAGCGGGAAACCGGCACGGAACGTGTCTGGGGACCGGCACGGAACGTGTCTGGGGAGGGGCAGCGGATGACGGATGACGCCGGACTGACCATCGGCGTGCTCGGCTCGTACGGTGGCCGCAACCTCGGCGACGAGGCGATCCTCACCGGCCTCCTGTCCGACCTGCGGCGCCTGGAGCCGAATGCCCGGATCATCGTCTTCTCCCGGAATCCGGAGCACACCGCGCAGGCCCATCCGGACGTGGAAGCGGTGCCCTGGGAGGGGGTCAGCCGGGCCGACTCGTCGCTGATCCTGGCCCAACTCGACCTGCTCATCCTGGGCGGCGGCGGCATCCTCTACAACCGCGAGGCCCGCCGTTACCTGCGGGTGGTCCGGGTCGCCCAGGAACGGGGGCTGCCGCTGCTCACCTACGCGGTCGGCGTCGGCCCGCTCAGCGACACCGTGGACACCGGGATGGTGCGGGAAACCCTGGCCGGGGCGACCGAGGTGACCGTACGCGACCAGGAGTCCCGGATGGTGCTGGAGGAGGCGGGTCTGCTGAACCCGGTCACCGTCACCGCTGACCCGGCGTTTCTGCTCGAACCGGAGGATTTTCCGGAATGCTGGCTGCGCGAGGAGGGCGTCCCGGCGGGCAGGCGACTGGTCGGGCTGAGCGTGCGTGAGCCGGGCCGCGCCGCGGAGCGTCTCGACGTCGACGGCTACCACCGGCTGATTGCCCAGATCGCCGATTTCCTGGTGCACCGGATCGACGCGCACGTGCTCTTCGTCCCGATGGAACGCGACGACATCCGGCACTCGCACGGGGTGATGTCGCACATGATCGCCGCCGAGCGGGGCCGGATCCTGCACGGCGACTACACACCTGGGCAGATTCTGGGCCTGATGCGCCACTTCGACCTGGCGGTCGGCATGCGGCTGCACTTCCTGATCTTCGCCGCCATGGTCGGTACGCCGTTCCTTCCCCTGCCGTACGCCGGCAAGGTCTTCGACCTGGCCCAGCGGCTCGGGGTGCCGGCGCTGCGCGGCGTGGAACGCGAGGTGGAGGGCCCGCTGCTGGCCGAGGTGGACCGGCTGTGGGACGAGCGGGACGCGCGCGCCGAGCAGACCGCTCAGCTGGTGGCCAAGGCCTGCGACCAGGCCCGGGCCACCTCACAGGTCACGCGGGGCGTGCTGGACAGCATCCGCTCCCGGGCCCTCACTCGGACCACCGAGGTACGGGTCCCCCACTGAGGTCGGCTCAGACCGCCGGGCCGCGCCAGGTGTAGATCCACGGCTGGCCCGGGTGGTCGCCCGATTCCAGTTCGTAGATCTGTGCCTCGGCCAGCCCCTCGGCGCCGAGGTGGTGATGGGTCAGCGGCGGCCGGTCGTTGCTGTCCAGCTCGACGGTGACCGTCTCACCGTCGGCTGCGCCGCCCACCAGGAGGATCTGCACCGTGGAAGCCATGCGCCCATCCTGCCCCGGCGTAGACCGGGCTGTACTCGAAATGATCAACTCCGTGTGCGGCAATGAGTGGTCTCGTGGCCGGCTGTGACCACAACATGCCGCACACGGAGTTGATCAAGGGGTTCGGGGCAGCAGGCCGGGCGGATACTCCATCCCGTCGTGGGTGCATGCGGCGGCGGCCACCCGGGCCGCGTACCGGGCCGCGTCGAGCGGGGACGCGCCGCGCAGGCGGGCGGCGATCAGGCCGGCCGCGAAGGCGTCGCCCGCGCCGTTGGTGTCCACCACGGGGGCGGGCGGGGTAGCCACGGGCACCCACGTCGGGGGGCCGTCCACCCCGTGCAGGGTCGCGCCGGCCGCCCCGCCGGTCACCAGCACCGTCCGCGGCGCCAGCCCGGCCGCCACCTTCCCGGCCCGGTCACCGAGCCGGACGTCGCTGACGAAGACCAGATCGGCCGCCTCGGCGAAGGGGCGGTGATAGTCGTTCTCGCCGTCCCAGTCGTGCAGGTCGGTGGAGAGGGTCGCGCCGGCGCCGAGGCCCGCGCGCAGCGTCGGCAGCGCGTCCCGGGCCCAGTCCATGATCGATACGTGCACGTGCGCCGCGTCCCGTACCAGCGCGGTCAGCTCCGCCGCCGCGAACGGCGCCGGGCCGGACCAGGGGCGCGGGTCGTAGAGGGACATCCGGCGGCCGGCCGGGTCGACCAGGTTCACCGATCGGCGGGTGCCGGCCGGGGCATCGGCCAGCACGGCCCGTACCGAGGTGCGGGCCAGCGCGGCACGGACCACGTCGCCGGCCGGGTCCGGGCCCAGCACGTCGACCAGCGCCACCCGCAGGCCGAGAGCGTGCGCGGCGAGCGCCACGCCGGCACCGGTGTTGCCGATCCGCAGCTCAACCGGGGGTACGGTCAGCGAGTCCTCGGCGGGCAGCGGCAGCGCGGGTACCCGGGCGCGGATGTCGACCCCCAGGCCACCGATCACGAGCAGATCGACCACGCCGCCGACAGTAGCCGGCCGGGGCCGCCTATCCTGGCCCCGGGCGTCGTCGAGGGGGAGTGCGTGCTGGTCATCCACGGGCTGTGGCTGCCCGGCTCCGGGCTCGCCGTCTGGGCCGAGGACAGCACCCGGCCGTCCCGCGCCCCCCGCCGCCCCGGCCGTGCCCCGCGCGAGCGTCCGCATCCGTTCGCCGCCGACCACGCCACCCTCGCGGCCACGCTCGGCGACCCGGCCGCCGAGCCGGTGTCCGTGCTGCTCAGCCTGCCCACCCGGGCCGGCTCACCGCTCGATTCGCCGGAGCTGGTCCGGACCACCGTCGAGGAACCGGTCCGCGGTCCGGTCACCCTCGCCGGCTGGCGGGTCCCCGCCCTCGCGTACGCCCCGGACGCCGCGTTCGCCCTGCTGCGGGCGCTGGATCCGACAGCCGCTGTGGCCGGGGCGAGCCTGCGCCACCTGGCCGAGCTGGCCGACTTCGCCGCCGACCTGGTCGCCCGCGGCCGGGTCCTGCCCGGCGTGACCGACCCGACCCCCGGACCGGCCGGACCCGACCCGGTGACCGCGTGGGCGGTCTGGCGGCCCCTGCTGACCGGCACGGACGCGGCCTGGGCGCGCTCGCTGGCCCTCGCCCTGCCCCCGGTCGCCCGCGCCGCCGGGACCCCAGCCACGGTCGCCCGCGCCGGGACACGAGTCACGTCGGCCGCCGCCGAGCCGGGGGAGCTGGTCGCCGCGGCGCTGGACGCGCTGGCCGACGCGGCCGCCCGGGCCGCCCTGGCCGACACCGCGCTGCACCGCGGCATGCGGCCGGGCGGGCCGGTGCCCCGCTGGCTGGCCGCGCTCACCGGGCCGGAGCGCGCCTTCACCGTCGAGCCGGCCGCCCTGGACACTCTCCGCGCCGAGCTGGACGCCTGGCAGCGGGACGCCGCCGGCGGCGCGGTACGGGCCGCCTTCCGACTGGTCGAGCCGGACGCCGATCCGGTGGCCGAGCTGGTCGAGGGCGGCTCCTGGCGGATCGAGTTCGGTCTGCAGCCGGCCGACGAGCCGGGCCTGGTGGTCGACGCGGCGCAGGTCTGGCAAGGGCCGACGCCCGCGCTCGCCGGGCGCGGGGTCGATCCGCAGGAGACGCTGCTGGCCGAGCTGGGTCGGGCCAGCCGGCTCTGGCCGGAGCTGGAGGACGCGCTGCGGACCGCCATGCCGGAGGGGACGGACCTGGACGCGGACGCCGCGCACCGGTTCCTCCGCGAGGGCGCGCCGGTGCTGCACGCGGCCGGGTTCGGGGTGCTTCTGCCGTCCTGGTGGCGGCGGCCCTCGTCCCGTCTCGGCGCCCGGCTACGGGCGCGCAGCCGTACCGCCCCGGGTGCGGTGGCCGCCGCCTCCGGCGGGCTCGGGCTGGACGCCCTGGTGGACTACCGCTGGGAGGTGGCGCTCGGCGATCAGCCGTTGACCGCCGAGGAACTGGCCTCGCTGGCCGAGCTGAAGTCCCCGCTGGTCCGGCTGCGGGGGCGCTGGGTCGAGCTGGACCCGCAGCGGCTCGCCGCCGGGCTGCGGCTGCTCCGCTCGGCCGGGGAGCTGACCGTGGCCGACCTGCTCCGGATGGGCCTGGCCGACGCCGACCGCCCCGACGAGCTGCCGGTGCTGGAGGTGACCGCCGACGGCGCGCTGGGCGAGCTGCTGGCCGGGGAGGCGGAGCGGCAACTCACCCCGGCCGACCCGGCGCCCGGGTTCACCGGGACGCTGCGGCCGTACCAGCGGCGCGGGCTGGCCTGGCTGGCGTTCCTCCAGTCGCTCGGGCTGGGCGGGATCCTCGCCGACGACATGGGGCTGGGCAAGACCGTGCAACTGCTCGCCCTGCTCGCCGGGGACCCGCCGGAGGCCGGGCCCACCCTGCTGGTCTGTCCGATGTCGCTGGTCGGCAACTGGCAGCGGGAGGCGGCGAAGTTCGCGCCGGAGCTGCGCGTACACGTGCACCACGGGGCCGAGCGGGCCCGGGGCGAGGCGTTCGCCGCGGCCGTGCCCGCGGCGGACCTGGTCCTGACCACCTACTCGGTGGCCGCCCGGGACGCGGTCGACCTGGCCGGGATCGACTGGCACCGGGTGGTGGTGGACGAGGCGCAGGCCATCAAGAACGCCGCCACCCGGCAGGCCGAGGCGGTCCGGTCGCTGCCCGCGCGGCACCGGGTCGCGGTCACCGGTACGCCGGTGGAGAACCGACTCGCCGACCTCTGGTCGATCATGCAGTTCGCCAACCCCGGCCTGCTCGGGCCGGCCGCCACGTTCCGGAAGAAGTTCGCCGAGCCGATCGAGCGGCACGGGGACGCCGAGGTGGCCGAGCGGCTGCGCCGGATCACCGGCCCGTTCGTGTTGCGTCGGCTCAAGACGGACGCGTCGATCATCTCCGACCTGCCGGAGAAGCTGGAGATGGAGGTGCTCTGCAACCTCACCGCCGAGCAGGCCGCGCTCTACCGGGCGGTGGTCGACGACATGATGGCGAAGATCGAGTCCAGCGACGGGATGGAACGCCGCGGGCTGGTGCTGGCCACCATGACCCGGCTCAAGCAGGTCTGCAACCACCCGGCGCAGTTGCTGCACGACGGCTCCGCCCTGACCGGTCGCTCCGGCAAGCTGGAACGGCTCGAGGAGATCGTCGACGAGGTCCTCGCGGCGGGGGAGAAGGCCCTGCTGTTCACCCAGTACGCCGAGTTCGGCGGGATGCTGCGCGGGCACCTGTCCGCCCGTACCGGCCGGGAGGTGCTCTACCTGCACGGCGGGGTCGGCAAGGCCGAGCGGGACACCATGGTGACCCGGTTCCAGTCCCCGGACGGCCCGCCGCTGTTCGTGCTGTCGCTCAAGGCCGGCGGCACCGGGCTGACCCTGACCGCGGCGAACCACGTGGTGCACGTGGACCGTTGGTGGAACCCGGCGGTCGAGGACCAGGCCACCGACCGGGCGTTCCGCATCGGCCAGCGCCGCCGGGTGCAGGTACGCAAGTTCGTGTGCGCCGGCACGGTGGAGGAGAAGGTGGCCGCGATGATCGCGGACAAGCGCAGCCTGGCGCAGCGGGTGGTGGGCAGCGGCGAGCAGTGGGTCACCGAACTCTCCACCGAGACACTGCGGGAGTTGTTCGCGCTGGAATCCGGGGCGGTGGTGGAGTGACCCCGTCGGACGACCGGCCCCGGTTCGCGGAGTTCGGGCCGCCCCGGCGGGTCGAGGGCGGCCTGCGGGCGCGTAGCACCCGGGGTGCGATCGGTCGCTCCTGGTGGTCGCGGCGGTTCCTGGAGGTGCTGGAGTCTTTCGCGCTCGGCACCCGGCTCACCCGGGGCAAGGCGTACGCGCGCCGGGGCCAGGTGCTCCGGCTCGACGTCGCCCCCGGGCTGGTCACCGCCAGCGTGCAGGGCTCCCGGCCCAAGCCGTACCCGGTGCGGATCGGGTTGGCGGCCTACCCGGACGAGGTGTGGCAGCGGATCGAGGCGGAGCTGGCCGGGCAGGCGTTCTTCAGCGCCCGACTGCTCGCCGGCGACCTGCCGGCCGAGTTGGAGGAGTTGTTCGACGCGGCGGGCGCGCCGCTCTTTCCCGCCGACGTGGCCGAGCTGGCACAGCGCTGCGGCTGCCCCGACTTCGCGGTCCCGTGCAAACACCTGGCGGCCAGCTTCTATCTGCTCGCCGAGGCGTTCGACGCCGACCCGTTCCAGCTTCTGCACTGGCGTGGCCGGAGCCGGGCCGAGCTGCTGGACCGGCTGCGTACGCTACGCGGCGCCGCCCCGACCGACGTGCCGGCCGACGCGTCGACGGACCGGACGGCGGCGACGGGTGGACCGGACGACCGGTCCGGAGCCGGTGAACCCTCGGTTGCCGGCGCGGCCCGGGTGCTCGGTGGGCTGCCGCCGGCGCCGCTGGCCGACGCGGTGGACCGGTTCTGGCTGCCACCGGTGCCGTTGCCCGACCGGCCACCCACCCTGGCGACCGGGGCGGAACTGTTGCTGCGTCAGCTCGCCCCGCCCGGGGCGGCGATCGGCGGCCCCGGCCTCGTCGAGCGGCTGCGCCGGGCGTACCGGGAGTTCGGCCGGGGGTCGGCAACGGACCCGGACCCGGCGGAACGCTGACCCCGGCTGCCCGGTGTCCGGGCTGCTCTCCGACGGCCGGCGCGGTCATAGCCAGCGCCTCCGGAACCGCCACATGAACCCGGCATTGGCCAGCAGTACCAGGGCGCAGATCGCGCCGGCCATCCGGCCGGCCAGTACGGTCATCGCCGGCAGCGAGGCCCACAGCACGATCGTCAACAGCATCAGATACCGGCCTCGCCGGGCCCGGGCCCGGTCCTCGAGCCGGGCGAAGAACTGCGGGTCGCTCTCCCGCAGTTGGCGGGTGATCTGTTCGAACCTGCGCTGATCCTCTTTGCTGAGCATGGCGGTGCTCCCCTCATGGCTTCAGCGGTTCGGCGGCTTACCCGAAACGGCGGCGGGTCACGCGCTGCTGCTACCGCTACTTTCGATCGAGTCGGACACCGTGGCGCGGTGAGCCCCACACCTCGGGAACGGGGACGAGGGGGCGGAAAACGTCGAGCCGTCGCTGGTGGCAGGCGATATGAATTGACGTCCATGCATGAGCAACGGGGTTTGTCGGCGTCCTCTCCGGGCGTAAACTCGCCGGGACCCTGCCACCCGAACAACGCGGATTGACGATCTGGACAGCGGAGACGTGCCGGAACACAAAATCCCTCCCCGCCGAAATTCACCCCCGGATGAAGAATTCACCCCGATGAAGTTTGTATCCGTGACACAGCAGGACACTTCCGCCACCGGCCGCGGTGCCGGGACGCCACCGCCGTCCGGCGGCCGTCCGGCTGCCCCGTACCCGGGGCTGCCGCGCCGTGGGCCCGGCGGCCGAAGGGCCCTGACCGCGCTCTTCTGGCTCGGCCTGGTCGCGGCGGTGCTGCCCTGGTGGCTGGACACCCCGGCCGGTTCGCTGACCGACACCACCGAGCTGCTCACCGCCGCCGGCCGGATCACCGGCCTGGTCGCCGGCTACCTGCTGCTGGTGCAGGTGCTGATGATGAGCCGGCTCGGCGTGCTGGAACGCTGGGCCGGCGGCGAGCGCCTGTCCCGGGTGCACCGGGACCTGGGCGCCACCCTGCTCGTGGCGGTCCTCGCGCACCTCGCCCTGCTCGTGGTCGGCTACGCCGGCCTGGAGCGGAAGTCGATCTTCCGCGAGGTCGGTTCCCTGCTCGGCGACTACGCGGACATGGTCTCCGCGTTCGTGGCCGCCGGGATCATGGTGGCGGTCGGCGTCACCGCCGTCCGGGCGGTCCGCCGGCGGCTGCCCTACGAGCTCTGGTACCACCTGCACCTGGTCAGCTACCTGGCGCTGCTGCTCGGCTACGGACACCAGTTCAGCAACGGCGCGCAGCTCTACGAACCCGGCCCGGTGCGCACCGGCTGGGTCGCCGCGTACCTGCTGGTCGTGGCCGCGCTGGTCTGGGGCCGGGTGATCTCCCCGCTGGCCTTCAACCTGCGCCACCGGCTGCGGGTCACCGACGTGGTGGCGGAGAGCCCGGACACCATCTCGATCTACCTGACCGGCCACCGGCTCAACCAGATCGACCTGCTCGGCGGGCAGTACTTCCGCTGGCGCTTCCTCAACCCCGGCTGCTGGTGGCAGTCGCACCCGTTCTCGGTCTCCGCGGCGGGCAACAGCCACTGGCTGCGGCTCACCGTCAAGGTGGTCGGCGCGCACACCGCCGAGCTGCGGGACCTGGCCAAGGGCACCCGGGTCTGGGCGGTGGGCCCCTCCGGCACGTTCACCGCCGCGCACCGAACCCGGGAGCGGGCGCTGCTGATCGCCGGGGGCAGCGGCATCGCTCCGCTGCGGGCGATGCTGGAGGAACTGCCGCCCGGCACCGCCCTCATCTACCGCGCCCGGACCCGGGCCGACGTGCTCCTGCACCGGGAACTGGACTGGCTGGCCCGGGCCCGGCACACCGCGGTCTGGTATGTGATCGGCTCCCGCGACGACCCCGGGCCGCGCCAGGTGATGAACCCGGAGGGGCTGCGCCGGCTGGTGCCCGACCTGACCCGCCGCGACGTCTACCTTTGCGGGCCGGGCGGCCTGGTCGACGAGGCCGTCCGGGTGCTGCGCCGGGCCGGGGTCCCCCGACGGCAGATCCATCTCGCCACCTTCGAGCTGTAGAAAGGTCGCCCATGCGTCGCGCGCTGCTCGCGATCACCGGCCTGGCCGCCGGCACCACCATGCTGGTGGTGCTCAAGGGCTCGCCGGGCGCCAGCCAGGTCGTCCCGGACCGGCCCGTCGCCGAGGCGCCCGTTGCTCCGTCGACACCCGACCCCACCCCGGCCCCGCCGGGCGCCTCCGCCAACCCCCTCGGGAGCGCCCCGACCGGGAGCGCCCCGACCGGGAGCGCCCCGGCGAAACCGGGCGCGAAGGCCGGCGCCGGCCCGACCCCGGACGCGACGCCCGGCAGCACCGCCAGGCCGACCACGGCCGCGCCGAAGGCCAGCACCGGCGCGCCGAAGCCCGCCACCACCCGTACGGTCACCGGGCCGGTGGTCAGCTACCGGTACGGCTCGCTCCAGGTGCGGATCACCCTCAACGGCACCCGGATCGTCGACGCCACCGCCCTCGGCATGCCGCAGGGCGGGCAGTCCGGCCTGCGCAGCGACGACGTGCAGGGCAGCTACAGCGGCACCGCCGGCGAGGTGGTCGCCCGGCAGAGCGCCAACCTGAACACCGTCTCCGGGGCCACCTACACCAGCGACGCGTACCGGCAGTCGTTGCAGGCCGCGCTCGACTGGGCCTGACCCGAATGGCCTCCGGAAGCGTCCGGCCCGGCCTGCGCCGGGTCGAACACATCATGGGTACGGCGATCAGCCTCGACCTGGCCGACGACCTGCCCGCCGCGATGCTGCACGAACTGGCCGAGCAGACCTTCGGCTGGCTCCGCGAGGTCGACGCCCGGTTCAGCACGTACCGGGACGACAGCGAGGTGTGCCGGTTCGACCGGGGTGAACTGCCGCTCGCCGAGGCCTCGGTCGACCTGCGGGCGGTGCTGGACCGCTGCGCCGACCTGTGGCGGGAGACGGACGGCTTCTTCGACGTGTACGCCACCGGACGGCTGGACCCGTCCGGTTACGTGAAGGGCTGGTCGGCGCAGGTCGCCTCGGATCGGCTGGTCGAGGCCGGGGCCGCCAACCACTGCCTGAACGCCGGCGGTGACGTCCGGGTACGCGGCCGGTCAGCCACCGGCGAGAAGTGGCGGATCGGTGTGCGGCACCCATGGGACCCCACCGCCACCTGTCTGGTGCTGACCGGCACCGACCTGGCGATCGCCACCTCCGGGGTGTACGAGCGCGGCCACCACGTGGTTGACCCGCGTCGGGGTGTCCCGGCCCAGGGCCTGCGCTCGGTCACCGTGGTCGGCTCGGATCTCGGCGTGGCCGACGCGTACGCCACCGCCGCCGTAGCGATGGGCCGCGCCGGCATCACCTGGCTGGACCAACTCCCCGACTACCGCCACGCCGCCGTAACCGACGACGCCCGCCTCCTCCACACCCCCACCCTCCCCCTACCCGACTAACCCCGCCCGGGACAGAGCGGAGCGGGTCAGCGGAGGGGGCGGTAGGTGATGTTGGGGCGGGAGCCGGTGGGGCGGGGACGGCCGGGGCGGGTGCCCCAGGGGCGGGTGCGGGCCCAGCGGTGTGGGCGGCGGTGGGGCCGGGATGGTTCGGTGCCGCCGGTGTGGCGGGCCGCGTTGTCCTCGGACATGGTCAAACCCCCGCTCTGGCGCGGATGCGCCGTCGCCCGGTTCAACGAGTCCGGGGCCGGGGAGGACGTTGTCGGACGTCGGTCAGCAGCCGCGGCGGGGCAGGGGAAGCTGGCCGGGAAGCAGGTCCGAGGTGAGCGTGACGCCCGCCGCCCGCAGCGCCTCGATCAGCGCGTTCTGCACGAGGTACGAGTCGGGCAACTGCCAGCGGGCCTGCTCGGGGGCGACCGCCCAGTGCACCGTCCCCTCGGGGAGCCGGGTCGGCGGCGCCGGGATCCACGAGCCGGGGCCGTGCCGGACCACGTGGAAACAGTTCTCCAACTCCGGCCGGAGCGGGTCGCCGGGGCGGACCAGGAACATCCAGCGGCCGGTCGGGGTGACCAGGACCGGCCCGCGTACCCCGAAACCGGCCGGGTGGGCCGCCACCGCGTCCAGCACGTGCCGGCCGAGGTGGGCGGCGACCTCCAGCACGTCGAAGGAGCGCCCGGTGGGCAGCAGCACCCCGTGCGGCCGGCTGCGCCACCAGGTGGCCACCCGGGCCGGGTCGGCGCTCGCCGCGCGTTCCCAGTCCTCCAGGGCCGGATGGCAGCCGACCGTCGGACAGCCGGCCCGGCCGCAGACGAAGCGGCGATTGGCCAGGCACGCCCCCGGCGTCACCGCCCAGCCGTGGGCGGCATAGCGGACGGCGACCCGGCGCAGCCGGACCCGTTCAAGTGGCGACAGGCGAGCCACGCGCGGTGCGACGTTCCCCCACATCTGCGCCATCCCCTCTCACCCTGACCGGACGCCGTTTCACGTCACACGTTGAACGCCGTCACTGCCGTATCCCGGGCTCGTTGACTCGACGAACGGTTGATGCAACTTGCACGGAAACTACGAGGCCTGGCCGTACGGCTGACGTACAGACTGTGCGACCAGAGGGGACAGTGAGACCGAAGGGCCGTTGTGACGGTCCGCCCTGAGGTCAGCCGGACACGGCGTTGGGGAGGGATGGCGAGATGGACGAACTGCCGATAGGACGCCGGGTGGCGTACTGGCGCAGCCGGCGCAAGATGTCCCAGCAGGTCTTCGCCGACCGGCTCGGCAAGTCCAAGAGCTGGGTCGACAAGGTCGAGCGCGGGGTGCGGCGGCTGGACAAGTTCTCCGTCCTCTATGAGATCGCCGACATTCTCCAGGTCGACGTGCAACTGCTGCTCGGCAAGGACCCGGAGCGGCGTACGGACGCCCTCAACTGCATCGACCAGGTCGAGGTCGAGGAGATCCGAGCCGCGCTGGAGCGGTACGACTCGATGAGCGCGTACTTCGACGCGCGGCCCTTCCCGCCGCCGCTGAGCGACATGCGCAAGGCGGTCAACCACGCCTGGCTCACCTACCAGTACGGCCGCTACGGGGTGCTCACCCGCGCGCTGCCGAAGCTGCTGCGCGACGCCCAGGCCGCCGACGCCGGTCACGGCGGCGAACAGGCCCCGGAGGCGGCCCACCTGCTCGGGCAGGTCTATCAGATCGCCTCCTCGGTGCTGCGCAAGCTGGGTGAGGGCGACCTGGCCTGGCTGGCCGCCGACCGCTCGATGGCGGTCGCCCAGCGGGCCGACGACCAGTTGCTGGCCGGCATCGCCACCACCCGGGTCTGCAACGCGCTGGTCTCCATGGGCCGGGCCCGACCCGCGCTCGAACTCAACGTGAACATCGCCAACCGGCTCGCTCCCGGTGGCGGCAACGAGGCCACCCCCGACCGGCTCTCCGTCTACGGCATGCTGCTGCTCCAGGGGGCGATGGCCGCCGCCCGGATCGGCGACTCCGCCACCGTGAACGACCTGATCACCAGCGCCCACGAGGCGGCCACCCTGGTCGGTGGGGACCACAACCACTACTGGACCTCGTTCGGCCCGACCAATCTGTTGCTGCACCGCGCCGCGGCGGCGGTGGAGCTGGGCGACGGCGGCCGGGCGGTGGAGATCCACCACGAGATCTCCGAGGCCGCGTTCAACGCCCTGCTGCCCGAACGGCGCGCGCACCACCTGCTGGATATCGCCCGCGGCTACGCGCAGATCGGCGACGTCGCGAACGCGGGGGACATGCTCCTGCGCGGCGATCGGCTCGCCCCGTCCGAGATCCGCTGCCGGCCGATCGCCCACGAGGTGATGTCGGACGTGCTCCGTCGCACACGTGGTGCGCCGCCTCCGCCGATCGCGGAGTTGGCTGAGCACATGGGAGTCGGAGTATGAGCGAGCGTCAGCGAGTGAATCATCAGCGCAGTGCCGTGGTGCCTCATGACGGCACGGAGCGCAGCGGAGTGCCGGCATGAGCGAGCGTCAGCGAGTGAATCATCAGCGCAGTGCCGGCATGAGCGAGCGCAGCGGAGTGCCGGTCGGATGAGCGGTCTGCACCTCAGTCATGGGCACCCTCGGGTGCTCTACGTCCTCGCCTGCGGTTCGCCGCTGGCCCGTCGCGTCGACCGGCTGGTCGACCTCGCCCAGCAGGACGGCTGGGACGTGTGCGTGGTCACCACGCCGGACGGCGCGAAGTTCGTCGACCGGTCGGCACTGGCCCGGCAGACGGGTCACCCGGTACGCACCCACTACAAGAACCCGGGCGACCTGGACGTGCTGCCGCCGGCGGATGCCATGCTGGTCTGCCCGGCGACGGTCAACACGATCAACAAGTGGGCGGTCGGCATCGCCGACACGCTTGCCCTGGGGCTGCTGGTCGAGGCGCAGGGGCTCGGGGTGCCGATCGCGGCCGTCCCGTACACCAACTCGGCGATGGCCGCGCACCCGGCGTTCCTGGCCAGCCTGGCCCGGCTGCGCGAGTGGGGGGTACGCATCGTGTTCGGCGACCAGGTCGTACCGCTGCATCCGCCCGGCACCGGCGAGCGGCACCTGGACGCCTTCCCCTGGGCGGCGGGCCTCGCTGCGCTGCGCGGCATGCCACGCCCGGCCGCCCCGGTCGGCTGAGGTGCAAGCAGGGGCCCCTTGTTAACGCATTCTGTAGTACAGGGGGCCCCTTCTAGCAGCCATGGCCGTGAGAGCCGCCCCACGCCGGTAAGCTGGCCGGCCGTGAGCACAACCGGATCCCCGATCACGGTCGCCGACGTGGTGGCCGCGCTGGACCGCTGCTACCCGCCCGCCTGGGCCGAGGAGTGGGACCGGGTCGGCCTGGTGCTCGGCGAGCCCACGAACCCGGTAGGCCGAATCGCCTGCGTGGTCGATGTGGTGCCCGAGACGGTCGACGAGGCGCTCGCCGCCGGGGCCGACATGATCGTCGCGCACCATCCGCTGCTGCTGCGCGGGGTGTCCTCGGTCGCTGCCACCACTTACAAGGGGCGAATCGTCCATCGGCTGATCAAGTCGGATGTCGCGCTGTACGTGGCCCACACCAACGCCGACGTGGCCGACCCGGGCGTCTCCGACGCCCTCGCGGCCCGCTTCGGGCTGACCGGGCTGCGCCCGCTGCACCGGCCGCGGCCCGGGTCGCCGGCCGACGGCCCCGGGCGGGGCATCGGCCGGATCGGCGAACTGCCCACGCCGATGACTCTCGCCGCGCTGACTCGGCACGCCGCCGCGGTGCTGCCGGTCACCACGTGGGGAGTGCGCGCCGCCGGGGATCCCGGGCGTATGGTTCATACCCTCGCCGTCAGCGGCGGCTCGGGGGACAGCTTCCTCGCCGAGGCGACCGCCGCCGGGGCGGACGCGTTCCTCACCGCCGATCTGCGTCACCATCCCGCCGGTGAGCACCTCGCCGCCGGTGGCCCGGCCCTGCTGGACGCCGCCCACTGGGCGACCGAACGACCCTGGCTGGACGACCTGGCCGCCCACCTGCGGGACGGGCTGGGCGTCGAGACCATCGTGTCCGACCTGGACACCGACCCGTGGACCGTGCACGCCGCCGCACCCCGACCCCCCGACAAGGAGCCCCGACCGTGAAGGCTGACCCGAAGGTGCAGCGCCGCCTGCTCGACCTGCAGGCGATCGACACCGCCCTCGCCCAGCTCGCCCACCGCCGCCGGTCGCTGCCCGAGCGAGTCGAGCTGGAGGCGCTCGCGCGGGAACTTTCCGCGCTGGAGGACGAGCGGGTCCGCGCCCAGGTGGCCGTCGACGACCTGGACCGGGACATCGCCCGGCTGGAGAAGGACATCGACCAGGTTCGCGCCCGCAAGAGCAAGGACGAGGCGCGGCTGGCCGCCGGCACCGGCCCGGCCCGGGAGCTGGAGGCGCTCCAGCACGAGCTGACCTCGCTCAACCGCCGGCAGAGCGATCTGGAGGACGCCGAGCTGGAGCTGATGGAGCAGCGGGAGACCGCGCAGGCTGTGCTCGACGGCGTCGAGCGCCGCCTCGCCGAGGCCCGGGACCGGCGGGCCGCCGTCGAGCAGCGCCGCGACGAGAGCCTGGCCGAGATCGCCAAGGAGGAGGAGTTCAAGCGGGGCGCCCGCCAGCCGCTCGCCAACGACCTCCCGGCCGACCTGGTCACCCTCTACGACCGGATCCGCGAGGATTCCGGGCTCGGCGCGGCGCTGCTCACCGGCATCCGCTGCGGCGGCTGCCGGCTGGAGCTGTCCGGGGCCGACCTGGCCCGGATCCGCAAGGCCGCGCCGGACGACGTGGTGCGCTGCGAGGAGTGCCGGCGGATCCTGGTCCGCAGCAGCGAGTCGGGGCTGTAGCCGTCGTGGCGGTGCGCGCGGTCGTGATCGAGGCCGACGGCGGGTCGCGGGGCAACCCGGGGCCGGCCGGCTACGGCGCGGTGGTCCGCGATCCGGAGACCGGCGAGGTGCTGGCCGAACGGTCCGAGGCGATCGGCACGGCCACCAACAACGTCGCGGAATACCGGGGCCTGATCGCCGGGCTGGAGGCCGCCGCCGACCTGGGCGCGGCCGAGGTCGAGGCGCGGATGGACTCCAAGCTGGTGGTCGAGCAGATGTGTGGCCGCTGGCAGATCAAGCACCCGGGGCTGCGGCCGCTCGCCGCGCAGGCCGCCGGCCTGGTCGGGCGGTTCGCCAGCGTACGGTTCAGTTGGATTCCGCGGGAGCGCAACCGGCACGCGGACGCCCTGGCCAACGCGGCGATGGACGCCGCGGCGGGCCGGGCGCCGGCCCAGGCCGCCACCGCCCGGACCACCGGCACCGACCCGGCCACCACGCCGGCCTCCTGGGAGCCGCGCCCCACCGAGACCGCGACCCGGTTGATCCTGGTCCGGCACGGCGAGACCGAGCGGACCGTGCAGAAGCGCTACTCGGGCCGCGGCGACGTGCCGCTGAGCGACCGGGGCCGGGCCCAGGCCCGGGCGACGGCCGCCCGGGTCGCCGAGCTGGCCCCGTCCGTCGCCGCCGTGGTCAGCTCACCCCTGTCAAGGTGTACGGCGACCGCCGACGCGATCGCCGCCGTCGTCGGCAATTCTCCGGTACGCCCCGACGACGACCTGATCGAGTGCGACTTCGGGGTCTGGGAGGGCCGGACCTTCGCCGAGGTGCGGGAGGGCTGGCCGGGGGAGTTGGACGCCTGGCTCGCCTCGACCCGGGTCGCCCCACCGGAGGGCGAGTCGTTCGCCGCCGTCGCCGAGCGCACCGGCCGGGCGGTGGAGCGGCTGCGTGGCGCGTACCCGGGAGAGACCGTCGTGGTCGTCTCCCACGTCTCGCCGATCAAGCTGGTGCTGCGCGACGCCCTCGCCGCCGGCGACGCCTTCCTGCACCGGCTCTATCTGGACACCGCGGGCGTCTCGGTGCTCGACCTCTACCCGGACGGCGGCGTCGCGGTCCGCTCGGTCAACGACACCGCCCACCTGGCCTCCCGCTGACCTGTCCGCCGTTCGGCGCATGCGGGTGCCCGTTCGGCGCATCTTCGCTACCCGGGTGAACGTGACCTGGCTCACACGGCCGTAACCTCCGGCCGTTACCTGCCGAGTCACGACTTCCCGGAGGTGTGTCACGTGGCAGCACCCGAACCGGAGGCGCCGAGCACGGCGCGGCCCAGGGCGAAGGACCGCAGTCCCTGGAACTGGTTGCTCTTCATCCCGATCGTGGTGCCGTTGATCCCGGCGTTCTTCAACGGCGACTCACCCCGGCTCTTCGGGTTCCCGCGCTTCTACTGGCTGCAACTGGCCTGGATCATCCTCGGCGTGGGCACCACCACGCTCGTCTACCAGATGACGAAGAAGCGGGGTGACCAGTGATGTGGCGGGACCACCTGACCGAGATCATCATCTTCACCCTGCTCTTCCTGCTGGTCAGCGCGATGGGCTTCGTGGCGGCCCGGTGGCGGGCGCCGCGCGACATGGCCCACCTCGACGAGTGGGGGCTGGGCGGGCGCAGCTTCGGCGGCTGGATCACCTGGTTCCTCGTCGGCGGTGACCTTTACACGGCGTACACCTTCGTCGCGGTGCCGGCACTGATCTTCGGGGCCGGCGCGGCCGGCTTCTTCGCCGTGCCGTACACGATCGTCATCTATCCGATGGTGTTCCTGGTGCTCTGTCGGCTCTGGTCGGTGTCGCACCGCCACGGGTTCGTCACCCCGGCCGACTTCGTCCGCAGCCGGTTCGACTCGCCGATCCTGGCGCTGCTCGTCGCGATCACCGGCATCGTGGCGACCATGCCGTACATCGCGTTGCAGCTGGTCGGCATCGAGGCTGTGCTCAAGACGATGGGCGTCACCGGGGAGAGCGCGCTCGCCCGGCACCTGCCGATCATCATCGCGTTCGCGATCCTGGCGGCCTACACGTACCAGTCCGGGCTGCGCGCGCCGGCGCTGATCGCGTTCGTCAAGGACTCGCTGATCTACCTGGTGATCCTGGTGGCGGTGATCTGGCTGCCGTACAAGCTGGGCGGCTGGGGCGGCATCTTCGACGCGGCGGACGCGAAGTTCCAGGCGACGCCGGCGCCGAACGACGGCATCCTGCTCAACGGCAACAACCAGCTTCAGTACGTCACCCTGGCGTTCGGCTCCGCGCTGGCGCTGTTCCTCTACCCGCACAGCATCACCGGCGTGCTGGCCAGCCGGAGCCGGGACGTGATCAAGCGGAACATGTCCGCGCTGCCGGCGTACAGCCTGCTGCTCGGGTTGATCGCACTGCTCGGCTACATGGCCATCGCGGCCAAGGTGACCCCGCTGCCGGGGGCCAAGGCGGGCAGCGTGGACACCAACACCATCGTGCCGCGGCTCTTCGACGCCCAGTTCCCGAGCTGGTTCGCCGGGATCGCGTACGCGGCGATCGGCATCGGCGCGCTGGTGCCGGCGGCGATCATGTCGATCGCGGCGGCGAACCTGTTCACCCGCAACATCTACAAGGAGTACGTCAAGCGGGACGCCACCCCGGCGCAGGAGGCCAACGTCTCGAAGATCGCCTCGCTGGTGGTGAAGGTCGGCGCGGTCGCCTGCATCGTCTTCCTCGACCCGCAGTTCTCCATCGACCTGCAGCTCATCGGGGCCGTGATCATTCTCCAGACGCTGCCGGCGGTGGCGCTGGGCCTCTACACCCGCTGGTTCCACCGCGGCGCGCTGATCGCCGGCTGGGCGGCCGGTATGGCGATGGGCATGTGGATGCTCTACCAGGTCGGGAACCCGGCGACCGGCAAGAAGCACTTCGCCGGCTCGGCCTTCCCGCTCTCAGAGTTCGGCTTCGACACCAAGAAGACGATCTACGTCGGGATCGTGGCGGTGCTGGTCAACCTGGCGGTGGCGGCGCTGCTGACGCTGGCCCTGCGGGCCGCCAAGGTGACCGACGGGGCGGACGCCACCACCCCGGACGACTACTTCGCCGACGAGGGCGACCCGCGCGTCACCCCCGGCCCCGAGCGCGGCGCCGAGCCCGCCCCCGAGCCGGTCGCTTGAAAGGAGGGGCCTCCTGTTGACGCCTCGCGTTGTACAGGGGGCCCCTGTTAACGCCGTTCGGCGGGCTCAGCGGCGGCGGTTGCGCGCGTCGAGGGCCTCGTTGAGCCGGTGCAGCAGGTCGGCGAGGGTGTCCCGGTCGTCGGGGGACCAGGCGGCGAGGATGTCACCGTAGAGCCGGGTGCGGGCCGCCTGGACGGCGGCCATCCGCTGCAGGCCCGCCTGGGTGGGGGAGACCACCGTGCCGCGTCCGTCGGCCGGGTCCGGCGTACGGGTGATCAGGCCGTCCCGCTGCATGGCGGAGACCTGCCGGGTGACGGTGGATCCGTCCAGGTTCAGCCGCGCGGCCAGCCCGGAGACGTTCTGCGGGCCGACGCTGTCCAGGTACCGCAGGATCACGTACGCCGCCCGGTCCAGCACCCGGTGCTCGGCGGTGCCGCTGGCCCGGCGGGTCGCCTCGCCGAGCCGCATCAACAGCGCGACCTCGGTCTCGATCCGGCCGAGCGTGGCCTCGTCCTGAGTTCCCTCTGTGCGGTCAGCAGTCATAGCTGTATGATACAACCGAATTAACTGTAAGATACAGCTATCTGGGAGGCGGAGTTGGATCGGCGATCCGAGCCCAACCGCAGTGCTATCTACGCCACCACGCTGGTGGCCTTCCTCGCCATCGCCGGCATCGCCGTGGTGGACCCGATCCTGCCCGCCATCGGCGAGGCGATCGGGGTCACCGCCTGGCAGGTCGAGCTGCTGTTCACCGCGTACATCGCGGTGATGGCCGTCGGCATGATCCCGGCGACCCTCGCCAGCGGGCGGTTCGGCTTCAAACCGGTGCTGATCACCGGCGTCGCGGTGGTCGGCCTCGCCGCGATCCTCGCGTCGTTCAGCGACAACATCGTGCAGCTCTCCGTGCTCCGTGGCGTGTGGGGGCTGGGCAACGCGATGTTCTTCGCCACCGCGATGGTGGTGCTGGTCAACCTCGCCAACGACCGGGAATGGGTGGTCGGCCTCTTCGAGACCGCGCTCGGGCTCGGCTTCGCCGTCGGCCCGCTGATCGGCGGCCTGCTCGGCGAGCTGAGCTGGCGGCTGCCGTTCTTCGTCTGCGGCGTCTTCATGGTGCTCGCCCTGGCCGTGGCATCGCGCAAGCTCCGCGAGCCCGCCACCAAGCTGCCGCCGGTGAAGGTCGGCTCGATCTTCTCGACCTACCGCAGGCCGGCGTTCATCACCCTCTGCGTGGTGACCGCCGCCTACAACTTCGTCTTCTTCGTGGTGCTCGGCTACACGCCGCTCTACCTGCACCTCGACGTGATCCCGCTGGGCCTGGCCTTCACCGGCTGGGGCCTCGGCCTGGCCGCCGGCATCCTGCTGATCGGCCACCGGCTGGCGCACCGGATCGGCGCCGTCCAGACCGTCGGCGTCGCCATCGCCGGCCTACTGGTCTGCATGGTGCTCTTCGCCACCTCGACCGGCACCGCCATGTCGCTGGTGGTGCTGGTGCTCGCCGGCCTGTTCATGGGTCTGGCCAACGCCAACCTCACCGACCTGGCGCTCGGCCTCGGCTCCGCCGACCGGCGGGTCGCCACCGGCGCGTTCAACCTGGTCCGCTGGGGTGCCGCCGCGCCGGCCCCGATCATCTCCGGCAAACTCGCCGAACACGGGCTGGCGCTGCCGTTCTGGGTCGGCTTCGGGGTGCTCGCCGTCGGTGTGCTGATCTACCTCGCCTTCGCGCACCTGATGGCCGCTGGCTACGGCGAGCGGGTGCTCTGGTCGAGGTGGAACCGGGCCGCTCGCGGCGCGGAGCACGCCCCGGAGGAGCCGGTCGGCGAGGCCTACTGACCTTCGTTGGAACGTCCCGGCGCGGCGTCGCGCCGGGACGTTCGGCGTCCGGGCGGTCAGCGCAGGGCGCGCCAGAGCAGGTAGAGGCCGATCACCGTGCCGAACACCACGATGACGGTCTTCAACACCACCGAGGGCAGCCGACGGACCAGCCGGGCGCCCAGGTAGCCGCCGGTCACGGTGGCCGGTGCGATCACCGCGGCGGCCGCCCACTGGACCGGGCCGAAGAGCGCGAACACCACAAGCGTGGTCAGCCCCACCACCGCCGAGAGCAGGTTCTTGATGGCGGTCACCCGGGCCAGGGTGGTGTCCAGCACCAGCGCCAGGCCGGCCACCAGCATCACCCCGAGCGCCGCGCCGAAGTAGCCGCCGTACACCGAACCGACCGCGACCATGACCTGCACGCTGAGGGTACGGCGGCGCGGGCTCAGGTGGGCCGGGTGGCCGACCAGCCGGCGCAGCGGATCCTGAAAGGCCAGTACGGCGGTCGCGCCCAGCACCAGGAACGGCACCACCAGCTCAAACGCCCGAGCCGGGGTGACCAGCAACAGCAGGCAGCCGACGCCCGTGCCGAGCACGGTGGTGGGCAGCAGCCTCCACAGCTGCCGCCCGCCCGGCAGGTCCATCCGGCTGCCGGCCACGCTGGCCACGTACCCGGGAAAGACCGACACCGAGTTGGTGACGTTGGCGGGGACCGGCGGCAGACCGATCGCGATCAGGGCCGGGAAGGTGATGAGGGAACCGCCCCCGGCCACCGCGTTCACCGTGCCGGCGGCGAGACCGGCAGCGACCAGGAGCGCGGCGTCGGAAAGATTCATGGGCCCCGAGGCTAACCCTGGCCGCACCCGGCCGGGAAATGGACGCGGCGCGGGGATCGTTAGGATGAGAGCGCGACGGACGAGTCGACCGGGCGGTCGCGTCGACGGGCTACGGCTCGTCGCCGAGGAACGTCCGGACTCCACAGGGCAGGGTGGTTGCTAACGGCAACCCGGGGTGACCCGCGGGACAGTGCCACAGAAAACAGACCGCCGACCCGATACGGGACGGTAAGGGTGAAACGGTGGGGTAAGAGCCCACCAGCATCCCGGGTGACCGGGATGGCTCGGTAAACCCCACCCGGAGCAAGGCCAAGAATGGGTCGTCGCCGCGAGGTGACGGTCCGCGCAGACGCTTGAGGGCTGCCCGCCCGATGTCTGCGGGTAGGCCGCTGGAGCCTGCCGGCGACGGCAGGCCGAGATGGATGGCCGCCGCCGACGTGCCCTCGGGCGTGTCGGTCACAGAATCCGGCGTACAGGTCGACTCGTCCGTCGCCCACCAGGTCAGAGCCGCGATCAAGGCTCTGGCCTGGTTCTATTTCCCGGCGTCGATGGTCGTCGTTGGTCAACTTTGGCTGGCGTTTGACGCCCTGGGGACGCCCTGACGCCCTGGCGACGCCCTGGCGGAGCTTCAGTTTGGAAGGTCGAAGATCGCGGCCGACAAGGGCCTGGTGGGGCAGGCCAGCCGCAGGACGTGGGGACCGTTCGTGCCCGCTGGCGACCGCCGGAGGTACGGGCTACCGGCACGTGGGTGGCACGGATGACCTACGCATTACGAGATCAAACTGCCAGCTCCGACGACCTGGGCACATGGGGGTCTAGCAGCGGAAGTACCTCTCGACATCTCGCACCACTTCCCCGCCGTCCGTCGACCTCTTGCGGACTAGATGCGGACCGCTCACCTCGGGCTCGTGGTACGCGTGGCGGGGGGCGGGTCGCGGTGTCCGATATTCAGTCCCGGGATCACTCCGGGGACCTACCAGTGCCCGCCCCCCGTAGCCGCGCTGTCCCACGTGGGGTTGCTCTGACCGGCCAACTGCGGCGCACCGTAGCAGGCGGGGACGACATCACGCCCCGTCCCGCATCGCCGTCGACATGGTCACGGTGACCCCGGTGATCCGAGGGCAAGCTGTCAGCTTGGGAATTGCCGATCTGCGGCAGGCCACTGGCTTGGCGGCCTGGTCTCGGCAGTCCCTCGTGGCCTCGGCTGGCCCCTGTTGTCCTCGCCCAATGGCACGCTAATGGCACGAACGGGCGATCGGCCGTCAATGGCGGAAGCGCCGTCTACGATGCGGCGATGAACGTGGGGGACGTTGGCTCGCTGTTGTGCTGTCTACTCGTGCTTCTCCTCACGGCCGCCGGTTCGGTGGGCTCGATTTGGTGGGCGATCACTGACCGACGGCGAAGACAGCGGCATTGAGGGCGCGTCGCCAGACGCGACTTCCTCCGCCACCACCTAGCCATCCCGTCTGCCGCCGACCCACACACCGTGGAGCGGGCCAGGGCCAGGGTGACAAGGTGGAGCGCCCTACCGGACGAGTCTCAATGGCGGTTGTCAAGCAGGCCGTGCGTTGGGCAGGGTCTCCTCGGTCGGGCTGGCGTGTTCC
>NZ_JBEZFI010000025.1:0-89949 GCF_040649295.1 Micromonospora sp. NPDC048999
CACCGCCACAGCCTGACCGCCGCGACGCCGCCCGGCCGACAGGCCGAACGGCGTGTCATCCAACACCGCGAACGTTCGTGGTCACGGCACTAGCCGTGTGGCATCCCCGAAGCGGGACAACCAGCGCGGGGAGTGCACGCCGAAATCGGTTCCGGCGATGGTGCGCAACTGTTGTTTGAAATCCTCGAGGGTGGGCGGCACCGCGCGGTCGCTGACTCCCGCGGCGGGGACCACGACGCTATAGACCCCAACGCCTGCGGGCCGGAGCCAGAATGGCCGATGGGTCTCGCGGATTCCGGTCACCTTGGCGGCGATCTCCTCCTGCGGCACGCCCACTTCCATCTCGCCCATCAGCGTCTCGGTCCGTGAGGGCTCGCCGGGGAAGCCGACACCGAGCAGTTTACGCACCGTGCTGCGCCCGCCGTCACAGCCGACGAGGTAGCGCGAATGCAGCTGTTCCCCGTCGGCAAGCTCGACGGTCACACCGTCGCCGTCCTGCTCGAAACCGGCAACCGCGCAACCGCGCCGGACCTGCGCACCCAGTTCGATCGCATGTTCTTCGAGCAGGTGAACGATGACCGGCTGCGGGATACCCACCAGATAGGCGTACGCGGAATCCAGGCTCTGGGGCGCGGGTTTGTTGATGGCGGCGAAGAAGCCGGCGGCCGGACGCTGTCTGCCGCGTTCGAGAATGCGCTCCAGCAGCCCGCGCATTGCCATCAGCTCGATACTGCGAATATGCAGACCGACTATGCGGACGAACGACGCGGGTTCGGTTTCCTTCTCCAGAACGAGCACCCGCACGTCGTGCAGCCGCAGTTCGGCAGCCAGCATCGCACCGGTCGGCCCGCACCCGGCAATGATCACGTCGAACATGAGGGGCGCACGATCGGCGCCGGAGGCCAGCGATGGGAGTCCTGGGACGTCGCCCACGGTGAAGTCACGCTCGACCGTATCGTTCGACGACGGCTCGGCGGTGAACTGCAGAGAGTGCATAGGTGTTGCCTTTCGGGAGTGCCTTGTTGGCGAGGCGCTCCCGGCGACACCTACGACATTCGCCCGGCCGCGACGGGAAGGGGGAGCACCCACATCGATACAGCGTTCATGGGTCTCACCTCCTCGGGCGGTGTCACGGGCAACTGCAAGCTACAAGGCCGAGCATCATCCCGTCCAGTCCTTTCCCCGCCGCGTCATACATCACGTGCGTCGCCAGCGGCGATGAACGCCAGCCCACCCGGAGCCACAGATCCGGACGTTTGCTTGGCGACGGCGCGCCCTGTCAGTCGGGTGGCGCCGGGCGTTGTTTCTGCAGGATGATCTCGCACTCAACCGGCACGAAGCCGAGTTCGTGGTTGATGGCACGCATCCATACGTTCTGGTCGTCGCTGCTGGTCCGCACGTGTCGGCAGCTTGTCTTGTCGCGAGCGACAAGGAGAGACGCGACCTTGACGGCACGGCCGAGACGTTGGCCACGGTGCTCGGCGAGGACCATGGTGCCTTCGATCTGCGCCGGACGTGCGGGGTCGGCGGCCACGACCAGGCAGGTCCAGGCGACCACGTCATCGTCCGGGCCGAGTGCGATCGCTTCGACGGCCGTGCGTCCCTGCGCCTGCCAGAGTGAGATCTCGTCCTGGTAGTCCCGGGCGGTGACCGGAGTGGGTTCCCACCCAAGCTCGCCGTTGGGTGCCTCTGCGTCAACCAGCCCTTTGAGCACGCCGACCTGGGCACGCAGCTGTTCGGGGACACCATTGAGGTACGTAGAGACTGTGTATCCGTCCGCCGGCAGATGCGCGGGAAAGTCGGCACCGACCAGATCGAGCTCGACCACAGTCTCGGTGCTGGCTGCGGCGTAGCCGAGGGGCCTTGCGGACCTGTTAGCCAGGCCCTCGATCTCGGAAGCAGTGGCGCGGTAGGCACTCGCAACGAACCGGCTCGCGCCTTCGGGACTCGCGTTCTCCGCTGCGGCCACGAGCCGGGTGCCGATACCCCGGCGTTGGTGCTGCGGAAGCACGGCAACATCCACCCAGGACGTGTCGGGAGTGTCGTGGGCTGTCCAGGAGCTGGCGAAACCAACCAGAGTCTCACCCTCGAAGGCACCGACCAGGCGACGGGTCCACCCGTTATCGGCGCGCCATGCCGCGATTCGCGCCGTCGCCCCGAGCGGAACCCACCCCGGCCGGGCCTGGGCGGTCGCCTCGCACTCAACTGCGTATGCATCCGCCAGCGCGGACTTGTCGTCGAGATCCAGCGACCAGATACCCACCGCGAGAACCATGAAGTCAACTCCCGTTCGGAGAATGGAACTGATGCCGATCTTGCCTCAAGCAGTGGAGAGTACCCAGGCCGCGCCGGTCAAGGGGCATGTGCGCGGATCGCGGCCGCTGCGAACGTCGCGCCGCGCTGTTCGAGGCGGGCTACGGCTCGGCAGGATCGCGGGACCTGTTGGAAAACAGAGTCAGGATTGTCGGCGTTATCGGCTGCGGTGACACGCCGAAGTCCCAGGCGGTCGAACGCCGCCGCGAGAAGACCGCCCCACGCCGCGTTGTCGCAGCATAAGCTCCGGAGATGCTGCTGCGCGACGTGGAGGCGGCCGACCTCGATGCATACATCGGTATGCGCTGCGATCCGCTCATGATGACGGAGCTCGGCGGTCCGCAGCCTCGTGAACGCATTCCCGGTCAGCTCCAGCGCGGCATCGAGACGGTTCGCGAGGACAGCGCCTAATTCAAGATGATCGTTCCCGACGGATCAGCTCAGGCGGCGGGAACGGTGACGGTGGGCGTTTCACCTTCGCCGCCGGTGTCGGGCCGGCCCTGACCTTCGTTCGCACCCGGTCATGAGCGACCGCGCGCGGACCGCCGCATGATGCAGTCCGGGGCGAGGCCACCTTGCCTCTCGCCCCGTCTCAGGCCCGTGACGGGAGGAGTTGCCGGAGTAGCCCGCTGGAAGGATCGGATCCAGGTACCGGACCGGGACGCGATCGTGAACGGTGATTTTGCTGAAGCGGTCGCCGGGAACGGAGGCGACCAGGAGCCAGATGTCGAGGAGTTTGCCGTTGGCAATGACGCGGAACTTCCCGTCGCCGATGCTGGCGAGGCCGGAATAGCAGTGGGTGCAGCGGAACCCGGGCAGGGGAAGGCGCGGGCGCTGAACGGTCCAGGGCAGCACGATATGAGGACGCGTAGACATGATCTCTCTGAAGACTTGACGGAAGGCATGGGAAACGAGCCGACGGCGACGTCGGCGACCGATGCACGGGGAAGGTGTCAGGTCTAAAGAGCAGGCGGCGTCACGCGGGGTGAAGTCCTCTCGTGAGCGGGTGGGAGAAGAAGATCTAGTTGCAAGGTAGGGCGGAACGGGCTGGCGAGGCCACCCATTTTTGTCCTGGTGCGGAGCGCTGAGGGGCGGGGTCGGCGAGCTGGGCGTCGACCACGCGCCGATCGCCCCCGCGGCCCCTTCCGGCCGCTCGTTACCCGTGGGACTTGTTTCTCCCGCTGGCCTTCGCCCTGTCCTTCGGCAGCTTCGCGGTAAAGCCCTGAGCCCGGACATCCGTCGTCGTCACGGCGGCGCTCGCATCGCGGCCATGAGCGGATATCGACTACCCCGGGCGTCGTCGCTCCTGACGCTGTGAGCGCACTGACGCCGGCCTGTGATAGGCACGTGATGGGGGCCAGCGAGGATTCCACCATGAGGCGGTCGGTCGCAGTGGCAGCAGCTGTGGTCATGGCATGGAGTTCGCTGGGCGCCTGTTACCTTGGTCCGCTTCCGGTGCAATATGCGGCCTTGGCCATGGTCGCTGGGCGGCCGACGGCAGTCATCGGCGTCTGCGAACGATCAACAGTCAGCGTCGAGCTGTACCTGAATGAAGACACCATGGACCGTGACTTGCACCGGTGGTCCGTCACGGTCACGCTGCCGAAGCGGGTTCAGGACGTCGAGGTGGAGCTGCTTGGCCCGACGCGACCCGGCTGGGAAATCACCTCCAACGAGGAGGAGGTCATCGGCACCGGCCTCGACAGCTTCAAGGTTGTACCGCTGATATCGATCGATCCCGGACGTCATTACACCCTCGACTCGTCGACCATCGGCCCTGAAGGTACGAGGGCACCGGCAGTCACCTTCACCACCGATGACCTGTCGAAGATCGGAGCAGGCCAGGTGCTGGCCCCGATCGACCAGAAGCGTTCCAAGGTGGTGTCACGCGACTCGTTCGTCAACGAGCGTTGTGGCTAACACTTCACGTCCAAGGGCGCACTCACATCGGCAAGCCCGGGCGTCGGCTCCGTTCGCTCGACATGACGTTCCGCAACGCCCGGATCGCCGCGAATGAGCGCGGGCCAAAGCTGCGCCACCCAGGGCCACCGATTCGAGCAGTCTCTCTGAGTTTGTAGGCGGCGACGGGCAGGACACGTGACTGCCCCGGCTCGTCCGCCGCGTGCCATCTTGAGGCGGCCGCAACGGGCGATCTATGCCTCGGGTCGCCCCTCCGCAGGATGTCGCTGATGCCGAGGGCGGGGCGATCGCGGCCGGAGAGCGACCGGTGTGGCGGCCAGAATGGCAGCCAGCACGAGCAGACCCCAGGGGTACCGGGTGGTTTCGATCACGAAAGCGACGGGACGCTCAGGCAGGTCGACTCGGCCGTGGAGTTCATGTTTTCCGATGACGGCGAGGTCCATCGGCACCCGGATTTCATACTCCCGCGCTTGTCCGGGTTCGATGGTGCCCAGGGCCGGGGCAGCGACGATGGTGTGTGCCTGTCCAGCCGGGCCGAACAAGAGCGTGAAGGCTGGGTCGACCACGTCAGCCGGGCCGGGGTTACGCAGGGTGAGATGTACGGTCAGTTCCTCGGGGAACCCGAACCAGCCCCGCAGCGGGCCGCGTTCAGCGACGCGCAGCTCGTCGACGGCCAGCTCGGGCGAGCTGGTCGGGGCCGGGGCCGGTGGCGCGGTTACGCCGGCCAGCGGCAGCGTGGCGGTGGCCTGTACGGCACCGGTGAGGTTACGGGCCCGCAGCAGGCAGGGGCAGGCAACCGGTGGTGCCGCCACCAGGATCGGCGTCACCGCCATGCCGGCCGCCGGGACCTGGGCGTGGGTGGCCTGATCATTGGCGCAGTCGAGTGCGCCGCGGCGGGCGTTGTTGCCGCAGATCTCCAGTTGGACCGTACCGGCCGGCCAGTGGTGGAGGGTGACTGTGATCTGCTGCCCGATCGCCAGCGGGCCGGGCGGTACGACGATCTCGGGCCGTGTTTGCACGACGGCGGATGTGGTGGGAGGCGGAGTCGGGGCGGCCAGCGCCAGCATCGCGACCGTGGCCGGCAGCAACGGGTTCACCGGGCGCCGGCCGCTGCTTCGTGTGCTGCCTCTTCCGTCGTGGGTGGTTCGGCCATGGGCGGGGCCGGGCGGGGGCGTCTGCGCCAGCGTAGGTAGAGCCAGGCTACGGCCGTCGCCAGCAACGCGACGAGCGGCCACGGCAGCGCCCAGACGCTCGCGGCGCGCTGCACCGGCGGCAACGCGGTGTCGACCGTGGTGGGTGCGAGGTCCACCGTTGCGGTCAGCCGCAGTGCGGGTGGTACTCCAACGACTTGCTCGGTGACGGTGAAGGCGGCGCCGGGTAGCAGCTCGGGCAGGTCGACCGGGGTGGTCCGGGCCAACGTCCAGCCGACCGGCCCGTCGACGATCACGGTGCCGGTGCCTCCAATGCGGACGTTGCCGCTGTTGCGGATCCGGTAGGTGACCGTCATGTCGCCGCGTCCGGCCGGATTGACCGGGGTGTCGTAGCCGACGTGTACCGATTCGACGGTCACGGCGGGGCGGATCTCGCCGCTCACGCGGAGATAGACCCGGGCCGCGACCCGCTGGTCGAGCCGGACCTGCCGCCCGTCGGCGGTGACGCCGACCTGGGCGATGGCGGCGATCACCCCGCCGGCGTGGTCGCCCGGCGTGGCATTCCGCGGCACCGCCAGCCGGAAGGGGATGTCGTGTCGTTTCCCCGGTTGGACGGTCCAGCTCTGCCGCTCGACGCTGATCCAGGTGCCGATGTCCGTGGCGGCCTGGTCCGACGGCAGCAGCGCGAAGGCGCCGTCGGTCGTGGTGTACGCGTCGGTGCCGTACACCGTGAAGGTGAGCGGCCGGTCGCTGAGGTTGGTCACCCCGACCTGGTCGGTGATGGTGCTGCCGGGTGCCAGGTCGTAGATGAAGTAGTTCCGGCCGGTCGGGCACTTCGGTCCGGACGGTTGCACCGCCCATCGGACGGCGCGGTCGGTGGCGCCTGGGACGACGGTTGCCGATGGGGTGGGTGCCGGCCGGGTGCCGGCGGGCCGGAGCATGGGTGTGGCCTCGGCGGCGGCCGGTGGCCCGAGCAGCGCCGTGACCAACATGGCGGCGAGCGAGGCGCCGGCCCGGGCAGCCAGGGTGGCGGGCGTGGCTCGGGGCTGGGCAGCCAGGGTGGCGGGCGTGGCTCGGGGCTGGGATCGGATCCGGGAGGCGAGCGTGACGAGGGGCATACCGTGCTCCGGGGCGAGACGATCTCGGTGGACAGGCTGGTGGGGCGCGGGCGAATGCCCACGCCCCACCAGGTCAGGCCCTGCTCTGAGTCAGGAGAGGGTCAGGGTGAGGGTCGCGGCGTAGTCGCCCGCCGCGGCGGACGCCGGCACACCGAGGTTGAGCTCGGCGCCGCAGGTGAAGATGCCATTGCTGGCCCCCGCCGCTGATGTGCACAGGGCGCGGGCCTCACCGAGACCGGCCCCGGGAGCGGCGACGGCACCCGGGGTTACGGCTGGGTTGGCGCCACCGAGCGGGTCGTTGACCACGGTCGCCGTCGGCGTCCAGCCGAGGTAGTTCCCGGCGATGACGCCACCGCCGGCCGAGGTGAGGTCGGAGACCTGACCGACCAGGCTCCACCCGGTGCCGATGCCCCGCAGGTCGGCCACCGTGGCCGGGTTCAACGCCGCCTGGGCGTACTCGCCCTTGCCGACCGCGGGCAGCTCGACGGCCGAGCCGGCGACGCTCAGGGTGAGCGGCCCGCCGGTCACGGTGCCGGTGATCCGCTGCTGGGCCGTGTTCCCGCCGCCACCCGTGCGGGTGAAGGTGAGTGGGGTGAAGGTGTCCTGGCTGCGGTCGGCGGAGCCGCGGGCGGCAAAGGTGATCACGTAGCACTGCACCTGGGTGCAGTCGACCTGGTTACCGTTGCGGTCGGTGTAGACCGCGCTGATCGGCAGCGTGGTGGTGAAGCTGCCGTCAGCGGCCATGCGGTCCCGGGCGTCCGTCGGCTCGTTGGTCTTGTTCACCCACTTGGTGACCTGCAGCACGCTGGCGTTGGCCCAGTGCTCGTCGACCTTGGGGCCGAAGGAGACGTAGATGCCGGCTCCGTTGTTGGCGTCCGGGTCGAAGCCGGTGCCCCGTACGGTGATCGTCGCGCCGGCCGGGTCGAGCCCTTGGGTGGGGGTGACCGTCACGGCCGCTCTGGCCGGCCCGCCGTTGCCGGTGGTGAAGGTGAACGAGACCGGGTCGAGCGTCTCACCCGCGCCGTAGAAGCCGTTGAACGCCGTGGCCCCCTGGCTGGTGAGCACCGCCGCGAGGCTGCTGCCGGTCACCGTGTTTCCGCTGGTAGCGGGGTTGCCGCCGGAGACGGTGAGAGTGGCGATGGTGGCCTGCTTCACCGACACCGGATCCGTCTCCGTGGTGACCAGGTCGACGTCCGCCTTTAGTGCGGCGGTGCCGCCGGTGATGGCGACCGTCGGGTTGGCCAGGGTGATGGTGAAGAAGTGCGCCGGGTAGGAGAAGACCACCTTGCCGCCGTAGGTGGCACTGGTCGTGCCGCTGCCAGCGTCGTGCGTGCCTCCTGTGGACGGGAAGGTGAAGGTCCCGTCGGTGTTGACGGTGGCGCCATTGCCCACCGAGATCGGCGGGTTCCCGTTGCCGGTCTTGACGTAGCTGCGGAAACTCGCCTTGAACCCCCAGGTGAGGCTGCCGCCCGTGATGTCGGCCTCGGCTGCCGAGGCGGGGCCGGCGCCCACGAGCGCGGCCGACGCGCCGAGGGCGGCCACCGCCATCCAGCGCATCGACCGGTGCCGGACGGCACCGGCTCTGGATCTGAGCATGCTGTTGCCTTTCGAAACAGTGAAAGCGAAGCCTTAGGTTAGGCAAACCTAACAACGATGTGTCATCCTCGGGGCGTCCGGAGATCTTGAGCCGGAGAGCCCCTTGCAACCTGCCGCTTCGTAACTTAGGTTAGCCAAACCTAAGTTACTGCTTGCGGTCGGGTGCGCCGACCGTCCATGTCGTGTGAGGAGCCCGATGCGAGCGCGGCACTGCGCCATCCTGGCCGCGGCCTTGGTCACCGCGGCTGTCGCCGTCGTCCCGGTACCGGCGTACGCCCGTACCGGCAGCGGTGCCGGCGGCCAGACCCTTACCGTCACCCCGAGCACCGGCCTGAACAGGGCAGGCGCGACCGTATCCGTCTCCGGCCGGGGGTACGACGTCACCAAGGGCATCTATGTCGCGTACTGCGTGGACAACGGGGCCGGTGCGGTCCCGACCCCGTGCGGCGGCGGCGCCGACACGAGCGGCAGCCTCGGCGCCTCGCACTGGATCTCGTCGAATCCGCCCTCCTACGGTGAGGGCCTGGCCGTGCCGTACGGCGCCGGTGGATCGTTCACGGTGACGCTGAAGGTGACCGCCACCATCGGCGATGTCGACTGCACCGTCCGCCGGTGCGCGGTTATCACCCGGGCTGACCACACCCGCGCCGCCGACCGTTCCCAGGACGTCCGGGTGCCGGTGACCTTCACGGCCGCCGGCACGCCGACGAAGGCCACCCCGGCACCGGCGACCACCACCGCGCCGCAGGTCGCCGCCACCACCCGCAGCGCCCCGAACACGTCCGCATCGGCCGCGGCGGCACCCACCTCGGGCGAGCCGCCGGCCGCGGACGCCGTCGCGGATGGCGGTACCCCGTCGGCGATGGCCGCCGCCGGCGCCAACGAACTCCACGTCACCCGAGTCAGCGACGCCTCCAGCGCCGGACGCGGCTGGACGATCGGGCTGGCCGCCCTCGGGCTGGCCATGGTGACACTGATCGGCCTCGGCCGGTGGCGGCGCCGCCGCGGTGCCACCCGATGACCCGCCCACGCCGGCCCCGCCGGATGACCAGCCAGCGGCTCCTCGACCCGCTCCTCGCGCTGGTCGCGCTGGCCACCGTCGCAGCCACCGGATGTGCCGCACCGGAATCCGGTACGGCGTCGACATCCACCGCCGGCTGCGGGCCGGTCACCGCCACCCTGGACAGCACCGACGTCGAGCCGCTGCGCCCGGCGCCGACGCCCGTCCTACCGGCCACCGTGCCCTCCAGCGACGGCCGGACGGTGACGGTCACCGACATCAGCCGCATCCTCCCGGTCAACCTCTACGGGTCGATCGCCGAGATCGTCTTCAGCCTCGGCCTCGGCGACAACGTCATCGGCCGGGACACCTCGACCACCTTTCCCGCCGCCGCGCACCTGCCCGTGGTCACCCCGGCCGGACACGACCTCTCCGCCGAGGCGGTGCTCGACCTGAACCCGAGCGTCGTGCTCGCCGACGACAGCATCGGGCCACCCGAGGTGCTGCGCCAACTCCGCAAGGCCGGCATCCCGGTGGTCCTGGTCCAGGCCGAGCAGACCCTCGACGCCGTACCGCGACACATCCGCGCGATCGCCGCGGCGCTCGGCGTATCTGCCGCCGGAGAACAACTCGTGACCCGGGTCGAGAGCGAGATCACTGCGGCTCGGCGCATTGTCCAGGCAGGCCGAGCACCGCGGATCGCGTTCCTCTACCTACGCGGCACCGCCGGGGTCTACCTGATCGGCGGCCGCGGCGCCGGCTCCGACGCGATGATCGAGGCGATCGGCGGGGTGGACGCCGGCAGCGCCGCCGGCCTGTCCAAGTTCCGCCCGCTGACCAGCGAAGGACTCATCAACGCGGCACCGGACGTGATCCTGGTGATGACCGAAGGCCTCGCCTCCGTCGGCGGGGTCGACGGCCTGATGAAACTGCCCGGCGTCGCGCAGACCCCGGCCGGGGCGAACCGGCGCGTCGTCGACATGGACGACGGCGCCCTGCTCACCTTCGGCGCCCGTTCCGGCCGGGCTGTTCAGGCCCTGGCCCGCGCCGTCTACTCCTGCCAGGACCCGTCGTGACCGCGGTACAGGCCCGCCCCGAACCCGCCACCGACACCGTCCGGCCCAAGGGCCTGCGCGGGCCCGCGCTGTTGGCCGGACTCGGCGTCACCCTGCTGTTGGTCGTCCTGCTGGCGGCCGGACGCGGCCAGGTGGACATTTCCCCCGCCGAGGTGATCGGCTCCGTGCTGCACCGCCTCGGCCTGGACATCGGTCCGCTGCCGTCGGCCGTGCAGGGCGAGAACGCCCTCTGGATCGTCCGCTTCCCCCGGGTGCTGCTGGCGGCCATCGTCGGCGCCGCCCTCGGCTGCGCCGGCACCGTCATGCAGGGCGTCTTCGGCAACCCGCTCGCCGAGCCCGGCGTCATCGGGGTCTCCGCCGGGGCGGCCGTCGGCGCGGCCCTGGCCATCGTCACCGGTGTCACCGTCCTGGGTGGGTGGACCGTGCCACTGGCCGCCTTCGCCGGCGGCCTCGCCACCACCTACCTGGTCTACGTGCTGGCCCGCTCCGGGGGCCGGACCGAGGTGGTGACCCTGGTCCTGACCGGCGTCGCCGTCAACGCGGTCGCCGGATCGGTGATCGGGCTGCTCATGTTCGTCACCGACCAGTCGGGCGTACAGGCCATCGCCTTCTGGAACCTCGGTAGCCTCGCCCAGGCCAACTGGTCGGCCGTCAGCCTCGCCGCGCCGTGCCTGCTGGTCGGACTCGCCGTCGCCCACGCCGACGCCCGCCGGCTCGACCTGCTCGCCCTCGGCGAACCCGCCGCCCGGCACCTCGGCGTCCACGTGGAACGCCTGCGGATCCGCATGATCGTCATCACCGCGCTGCTCGGCGCCGCCGCGGTCGCCTTCACCGGCATCATCAGCTTCGTCGGACTGGTGATCCCCCATCTGATCCGGATGATCGCCGGACCGGGACACCGGGTGCTGCTGATCGCCAGCGCCCTCGGCGGGGCCATCGTGGTGATCACCGCCGACCTCGCCGCCCGTACCCTCGTTGAGCACCAGGAACTGCCCCTCGGTGTGCTCACCGCGGTCATCGGCGGGCCGGCGTTCTTCTGGCTGCTGCGCCGCACCCGCAACCGGGCCGGAGGCTGGGGATGAGCCGACTCGCGACCGCCCGCCCGCGTACGCTGCGCCGGTTCTCCGCGGCCCGCACGCCGGAACCGGTGCCGGCCGGGCACCCCCGCGTCCAGGTCGTCGGGCTGCGGGTCGAACGTGCTGGCCGGGCCGTGCTCGACCAGATCGACCTGCAGGTACGCGCCGGCGAAGTGCACGCCCTGGTCGGACCCAACGGAGCCGGGAAATCGACCCTGCTCGCCGCGATCAGCGGCGACCTTCCGGCCGCGGCCGGCCGCGTCGAGGTCGACGGGCTGCCCCAGGATTCGTGGAGCCCCGTGGAGCTGGCGTGGCGCAGGGCGGTGCTCACCCAGCGCAACACCCTGAGCTTTCCGTTCACCGTCAACGAGGTGGTCCGGATGGGGCGGGCGCCGTGGGCCGGGCGGCCCGAGCAGGAACACGACGAGACCGTCGTCACCGACGCGCTCCAGCGCTGCGACATCGCCCGCTTCGCCACCCGACCGTACCCCGCGCTCTCCGGCGGTGAGCAGGCCCGCGCCGCACTGGCCCGCGTCCTGGCCCAGCAGGCCACCACGCTGCTGCTCGACGAGCCGACCGCCGCCCTCGACCTGCGCCACCAGGAACTGGTCATGCAGATCGCCCGGGAACGGGCCCACGCCGGCGATGCCGTGGTCATCGTGCTGCACGACCTGGCCCTGGCTGGGGCGTACGCGGAAACGGTGACCCTGCTCCGCGACGGGCGGGTACGGGCCGCGGGGCCCCCGGACGCGGTCCTCACCGCGCCATTGCTGAGCGAGGTCTACCGGCACGACATCGAGGTCGTCCCCCATCCCCGTACCGAACTGCCGCTGATCGTTCCCCGACGCAGCCGGCAGGTGGAATCGCATGTTGGCAAGGAGAAATAGCAGATGAACCCACCCGACACCGCGTTCTCGGCTCGGCTACGAGCCGAGACCCGCGAGGCGCACCAGACAGCCGAGTCCCAGCGCTACATCTCCGCGCTCACCGCCGGCGAGCTCGGCGTGGCCGGTTACACCACGCTCGTGGTCCAGCACTACGTGATCTACGAGGCGCTGGAGAGCGTCGCCGAGATGATGCGCCACGACCCGCTGGTCGGCCCGTTCGTCGACGACGCGCTGACCCGGCTGCCCGCGCTCGCCAAGGACCTTCAGTTCCTGCTCGGGCCCGACTGGCGGCAGCGGATCGAGCCGACCCCGGCCACAACCGCCTACGCCGCGCGCATCAACGCGGTCTGCGCCTCGGCCCCCCACTTCATCGCCCACCACTACACCCGCTACCTTGGGGACCTTTCCGGCGGGCGGCACATCGGGCGGTGCGTCTCCCGGTACTACGGGATCACCGGCGATGCCGGTGCGGCGTTCTACCGGTTCGACGAGATCACCGACCCGAAGTCGTACAAGGAGACCTACCGGGCCAGGCTCGACGCGCTCGCGCTCGCGCTCGACGCGGCCGGTCGCACTGACCTGCTCGACGAAGTCCTCGTGGCCTACCGGCACAACACCGCGGTCTTCACCGACCTGGCCCGACTCGCCCCAGCCACCACGCGGGAGGGGGCTGCATGAGCGCCGGGTTCCCGCCGGAGGTGGTCGCCGCCGTCAGCCGGCACATGAACGACGACCACGCCGACGACGCGCTGCTCATCTGCCGTACCCTCGGCGGCCAGCCGTCCGCCGCCCAGGCCCGGACCACCGGCCTGGACGCCGACGGCATCGATTTCGCCGTCACCGCCGACGGCGCCGAGGTGCCGGTACGCATCCCGTTCGCCCACCGGCTGACCGAGCGGGCGCAGATCCGCCAAGAGGTGGTGCGCATGTATCGGGAGGCCTGCCAGCAACTCGGGGTTCCACCACGGTCGGCCGACTGACCGTCGCCAAGACAGCACAGGGGGGAGGTCGTCCACCGCCGACGACCCCCGCACCTCTGCCGGCTGGTGGAATTCCAACGTGGTCTCCGACCATGACCTAGGCCACGGTGACGGTGCGGTCTGGTTTGGTTAGGGTGGCCTCGCCGTGGTGTTCGGGAAGCCGGTGTGAGACCGGTGCGGCCCTCGCCACTGTGATCGGGATGCTGGAGGCCACCGAAAGGTCACTGGGCGCATGCCTGGGAAGGCCGGCCACCGGCGCACCACCCGTCAGCCAGGAGACCGGCCACGGCACCTGTACGACCCGTCCACGAGGTGCTGGAAGGTGGTCCCGCTATGCGGTCCCCTGTGTCCTGGCGCGTTGCCGCGCCGCTGTCCGTCATGCTCGCCCTGCTCGGCGGCTGCGCCACGACCGGCGACAACAAGCCGGCCACCACGGCGTCCGCCGCGGCCGGGCCGGTCACGCTCACCAACTGCGGCACACCGGTCACGATCACGAAGCCCCCGGCGCGGGCGGTGACCATGAACCAGTCCGCCACCGAGATCATGCTGGCGCTCGGTCTACAGGACCGGATGGCCGGCACCGCCTTCCTCGACGACCAGGTGCTGCCCGAGTACGCCGCCGCGTACTCGAAGGTGCCGGTACTGGCCAAGGAGTACCCGTCGAAGGAGAAGCTGCTCGACATCGCGCCGGACTTCGTCTACGCCTCCTTCGCGAGTGCGTTCAGCGACGAGGGGGTCGGCGACCGCGCCGATTGGCAGAAGCTGGGCGTGGGCACGTACATCTCCGCCGCGGGTTGCCCGAAAGACACGCGGCCGGCGAAGCTGACGATGGATGACGTGTTCGCCGAGATCCGTGAGATCGCCGCGGTCTTCGGCGTCGCGGAGCGGGCCGAGACGCTGATCGCCGACCAGCAGGAGCGCATCGCGAAAGTCTCAGCGGGCGCGAAGGGCACGCGGGTGCTGTGGTGGGACGGCGGCAACGACGCGCCCAGTGCCGGCGCCTGCTGCGGCAGCCCGGCGATGATCATGTCCGCGGCCGGGGTCACCAACATTTTCGCCGACCTGAACGGCAGTTGGGCCGACACCAGCTGGGAGACCGTCGTCGAGCGCAACCCGGACGTCATCGTGCTCGTCGACGCGAGCTGGGATACCGCCGCCGCCAAGCAGGCGTTCCTCGAAAAGCACGCGACGCTCAAGGACCTGCCCGCCGTCAAGGGCAAGCGGTACGTCGTCCTGGACTTCTCCTCCACCTCCGCGGGCGTGCGGAACGTGCGCGCCGTGGAGGCCCTGGCCCGTGGTGTCGGCGGGGTGGGCAACTGACCACCCCTACCACCCGGCCGGCCGAGGCCTCGGCGCGGCCGGTCCGGGCGGTACGCATGGTGGCCCTGGTGGTCGTGCTCGCGGGTGGCCTGTTGCTGTCGGTGGCTGCGGCCGTGACGGTGGGGCCGGCGGACCTGTCGCTGGGCACCGTGTGGCTGGTCATCACCGACCATCTCGGCCTGACGAGCGCCGACGTACCGCTGCTGCGCGATCACATCGTGTGGGAGCTGCGGCTGCCGAGGGTGCTGGGCGCCGCCGTGGTCGGGGCCGGGCTCGCCGCATCCGGGGCGGTCATGCAGACCGTCACCCGGAACCCGCTCGCCGACCCGTACCTGTTGGGCGTCTCCTCCGGGGCGTCGCTGGGCGCCGTCGCCGTTCTGGTCCTGGGCTTCGGCGCGGGTGCTGCGGCGCTCACCGGGGGCGCGTTCGCGGGGGCGCTCGCCGCGTTCGCCGTCGTGGTCGCTGCCGCCGGCCGGCGAGCGGTCCTGCGACCGACCCGGGTGGTGCTGGCCGGCGTCGCCGTCGCGCAGCTGTGCGCCGCGCTGACCTCGTTCGTGATCATATGGACGGCCGACCCGCACGCGACCCACAGCATCACCTTCTGGCTGTCCGGCTCGCTCGCCCGCGCCGACTGGGCCGCACTCGGATGGGCGACGCCGGTGCTCGCGGCGGTGTTCGCCGTGATCCTCTGGTTTGCCCGTGCGCTCAACGCGTTCGCGTTCGGCGAAGAGGCCGCGGCCGCCCTCGGTGTTGACGTCGGGCGTGTCCGCTGGCTGCTGCTGGTCACCACGGCGCTGCTGACCGCTGTGCTGGTCGCGATCAGCGGCGCGATCGGCTTCGTCGGCCTGATGCTGCCGCACGCCGCGCGGTGGTTCACCGGCCCTGATCACCGGCGGCTGCTGCCGGTCGTCGTCCTCTCCGGAGCGATCTTTCTGATCTGGGTGGACACCGCCGCCAGGACCCTGTTCGAACCCCGTGAGCTGCCGGTGGGCGTGCTGACCGCCCTGCTCGGGGTGCCCGCGTTCGTGCTACTGCTGCGCCGAGGGGATGGGAACGCCTGATGCTCGACATCCGCGACGTCTCGTGGTCAGTGCCGGCCGCTCGCCTCCTCGACCGCGTGACCTGCTCGGCGCCGCGCGGCAGCCTGGTCGGCCTGCTCGGTCCGAACGGGTCCGGCAAGACCACTCTGCTGCGGGTCGTCGCCGGCTTGATCGCCCCCGGGTCCGGGACCGTGACCGTCGCGGGCGACGACGTGGCCGGGCTGTCGCGTGCCGCCGCGGCGCGGCGGATGGCGCTGCTCGCCCAGTACGCCGAGACCGACCTCGACCTGACCGCGCTCGACGTGGTGCTGCTCGGCCGCACCCCGCACCGCCGCTCCCGCTGGTCGGACAGCGACACCGACCGGGCGGCCGCGACCGACGCGCTCGAACGCGTCGACATGTCCGGGTACGCCCACCGCAAGTGGCAGACGCTGTCCGGCGGGGAACGCCAACGGGTGCAGCTCGCCCGAGCCCTCGCCCAGGAGCCGCAACTGCTGCTGCTCGACGAACCCACCAACCACCTCGACATCGGCCATCAGCTGCAGCTGCTGCATCTGGTCCGCCGCAGCGGCGTCACCGCCCTCGCCGCCCTGCACGACCTCAACCTGGCCGCGATGTTCTGCGACCTCGTGGTGGTGCTGCTCCACGGCCGGGTCGTCGCCTCCGGACCGCCTGTCGGCGTGCTGACGTCCGCGCTGCTCGCCGACGTGTACGCCGTGGACGCCGACGTCGCCGTGCACGACGGACGCCCGGTCATCACCTACCGGGCACCGGCAGCATGAACGTCCTGCTCGTCTCACGCGGGGCGACCCACCACGGCGGCCACGACGCGGTCCACCGCCTCGCCGCGGCCGTCGCCGAGGCCACGGGCGTACCGGTGCGGGCGTGTTTCCTCGACGGCGCCGAGCCGTCCCTGCACGCTGCCCTCGATGCCGTACCGGAGGATGGCGAGGTCCTGCTCGTGGCCACGCACGTACCGCCCGACCGATACCTCGACACCTGGATCCGCCGCGCGGTCGCCCACTGGCGCACCACACGGGACCGGCAGACACGAATTCTCGTCGCCGCGCCGCTGGCGGCGCAGCCCGCGCTGGTCACCGCAGTCTGCGATGCCATCACCGGCGAGCACACCACCCTCGACGGCAACCCCGGACCGTTCCGCAGCCCGGCCTGGTCACAGATCACCCGACACCGCCGGCACATGCTGGTCTGCCGCGGGCCGCGCTGCACCGCGTACGGCGCCGACCAGGTCGCCGCGACCCTCGGCAACCGCCTGAAGGAGCACGGCCTCGGCGACGACGACGTCCTGGTCACCGCGACCGGCTGCCTGTTCCCGTGCAACCTCGGCCCGCTCGTCGTCGTGTATCCCGACGACACCTGGTACGAACACGTCGACGCGGGCCTCGCCGTCCGTATCACCGACGAGCACCTGCGCGACAGCGTGCCGGTTGACGGCAGGCGCCCACGCGACTCGTGAATGCGTAGCCATCGGCTCCATCAGGCACCGGCGCCGAATGTGACAAGGCGCTACCGGCAGGCCAACGGACCTGCCGTCATCCGCACCGTCCAGCGCCCGGAGTCGCCCCGCAGGACGGTCCGGGTGAGCGGCGCGACGTCGATCCGCCAGAACGAGGCAGGTGCGGCGCCTATCGCGCTCACGATCAGGGCGCGGATCACCATCGGATGGGTGACCGCGACGAGCGTCCGCGCGGTGCCGGGCAAGGCGCCAAGCCAGCGGCCAGTCCGGTCGAGCAGGTCGTGCAGAGACTCGCCGCCGTGCGGTGCTGCGGCCGCGTCGGTCAGCCAGGCCGCAACCGCGTCCGGTTCCGCAGCCGCGACATCGTCCAGCGTATGACCGGCCCAGCGGCCGAGATCGGCGTCGCGCAGCCCCTCATCGGTCCGTGGCACGAGCCCGAACGCGGTGGCGGTCTGCACGCAGCGCAGCGCCGGCCCGCAGCGGACCTCGTCGGCACGGGGCAGCGCGTTGGTGAGCGCCACCGCGTCGGCCAGCCCGTGCGCGTCGAGCGGCTCGTTCTGGGGGAAGGCGGCCGCCCGGGTGGCCGTGGTGGGTGCGTGGCTGACCAGTATGAGGCGACTGCTCACGTTGACACTCCTAGGCCGTCGGCCGTAGCGTCCAGGGCACAGCGTGATGGTGGAGGAAGCCGGTGAGACTCCGGCACGGTCGCGCCACTGTAACCGGTTGAGGGCTTGAGCCCACATGACCGGGAGTCAGACCCTCCCCGTCGCCAAACCCGCTATGGGACGCGTTGATCCCAAGGAGGTACCTGTCATGGCAGACGTGTCACTGCCCACCCCCACCGCCGTACCCCTTCCGGCCGCCATTCCGTTGCGTCAGATCATGCCCTGGGCTGTCTTCGGCGCGGTGCTCGCGGCCGTGCTGCTGTACTTCGTCGGCGTGGAACAGGGTGTGCTTTCCGTGTTCTCCGGCGAGACGGTGCACGAGTTCGTGCACGATGGTCGCCATCTGCTCGGCTTCCCCTGCCACTGAGAGCGGTGGGAGACTCCGTGTTTTCCGCACGCACGCTGCTTGTCCGGGGGATGATCGTCGGCCTCGCCGCCGGCGCCGCCGCCTTCGTGTTCGCCACCCTCTTCGGTGAGGGTCCGGTCGGGCAGGCCATCGACTTCGAGGCCACACATGCCGGCGGCCACGACCACGGCGATGAGCCCGAACTGGTCAGCCGCACCATACAAAGCACGCTCGGCCTGGCCACGGGCACCCTGGTGTACGGCGTCGCGCTCGGCGGCCTGTTCGCCCTTGCCTTCGCTGTCGCGTACGGCCGGATCGGCCGCTTCAGCCCCCGCGCGACCGCCGCTCTCGTCGCACTCGGTGGCTTCGTGACCGTCGCGCTCGTACCGTTCCTCAAGTATCCGGCCAACCCGCCGGCCACCGGTAACCCGGACACGCTCGGCCAGCGGACCGGCCTGTATTTCCTGATGATCGTGATCGCGGTCGCCGGCGGGCTTCTCGCCCTCTCCTTCGGGCGTTGGCTTGGGCCCCGCTATGGTGCCTGGAACGCCAGCATCGCCGCCGTTGGGGCATACGTAATACTGATCGCTGTCGTCGAGTTGGCCCTTCCGACGATCAGTGAGGTCCCCGACGGCTTCCCCGCCCTCGTGCTCTGGAAGTTCCGGCTCGCCTCACTCGGCACCCAACTCGTCACCTGGACCGTGCTGGGGTTGCTCTTCGGCGCGCTCATCCGACCCCGTACGCACGCACGTACGGTCCCGGCGGAGAAGGCAGCGGTCGGCGCCGGCCGGTGAGGCCGTAGCGCATGCGGATGCAGGAGCGGGCCGGGCATCGCGGTCGCCACCGAAAGAGCTGCCCTGGCCCGCACTGTTCAAAGCATTGATTGGATGAGCACCATCGCAGCTTCCGCTCCCGAACGACGAGTACTCATCCTCGGCGGCACCGCCGAGGCGCGGGCCCTCGCCGCCCTGCTCGCCGACCAGCCGGCGATCGCGGTGGTGTCCTCCCTGGCCGGGCGGGTCGCCGATCCCCGCCTACCGGTGGGCGAGGTACGCATCGGCGGGTTCGGCGGTGCCGCCGGGCTGACCCGCTGGCTCACCGAGCACCACATCGACGCCGTGGTGGACGCCACCCACCCGTACGCCGCCCGGATGCGGGCCGCCGCCGTCGACGCCGCCACCACCGCCGGGGTGGCTCACCTGCGGCTCGAACGACCCGGATGGACGGCGCAGCCGGACGACCACTGGCACCGGGTCCCTGACGTGGACGCCGCGGTGCGGATGCTGCCGGCGCTCGGGCGGCGGGTGCTGCTGACCACCGGCCGGCAGAGCCTCGCGGCGTTCCTGCCGCTGAGCGGGCTGTGGATCCTCGCCCGGGTCGTCGACGCGCCGGCGGAGCCGGTCCCCGCCCACGTGCAGCTGCTGCGCAGTCGCGGCCCCTACACGCTCGCGGGCGAGCTGGAGCTGATGCGCACCCACCGGATCGACGTGCTGGTGACCAAGGACAGCGGTGGTCCGCTGACCGAGGCGAAACTCGCGGCCGCGCGCCGACTCGGGCTGCCGGTGCTGATGGTCGACCGTCCCACGCCGCTCGCCTCCTCGACGGTGGTGACCACCGTCGAGGAGGCGGTGCGCTGGCTGTCCGGTCTGCCGGCTCAGCTGGGATAGGTGCGCGGGGTCCAGACCACCGTGGACCCGTCGCCTCTGGTGCTGACCTGGGTCGTCGACGAGCCGACGATGAGCAGGCAGCGCATGTCCACCATCTCCGGGTCCACGTCGGCCAGCGTGGTGACGGTGATCGTCTCGCCGGGGCGGCCGACGTCGCGGGCGACCACCACGGGTGTCTTCGGATCGCGGTGGCGCAGCAGGACGTCGCGGGCCGCGCCGACCTGCCAGCGACGGCTGGCCGAGGCCGGGTTGTAGAGGGCGAGGACCAGGTCGGCGGCGGCCGCCGCAGCGAGCCGGGACTCGATGATCGGCCACGGCTTGAGCCGGTCCGACAGCGACAGCACCGCGAAGTCGTGTCCGAGCGGGGCGCCGATCCGGCTCGCCGCGGCCTGCGCTGCGGTGAGGCCGGGCAGGATCCGCACCGGTACGGCGGCGAAGCGGGCCTGCGCGGTGGCCACCTCGTAGACGGCGCTGGCCATCGCGAAGACTCCGGGATCGCCGGAGGAGACGACCGCCACCCGGGCTCCGTCGAGCGCGAGTTCCAGGGCGTGGGCGGCCCGTTCGGTCTCCACCTGGTTGCCGGAGGTGTGCCGCTGCTGGCCGGGGCGCACCGGCACCCGGTCGACGTAGGGTCCGTAGCCGACCAGGTGCTCGGCCTCGCGAAGCGCCCGCGCCACCTCGGGGGTCAGCCAGCGGGGTCCGGCCGGGCCGACGCCGACGACCACGACCTCCCCCGCCCGCTGCGGGGTCGGGGCCGGTGGCTCGTCCCGAGTGGCGGCGCTGGTCGGGCTGGGCAGCAGGGCCAGGGAGAAGTACGGCACCTCGTCGGCCGACACGTCGGCCAGGAGTGCGTGGCGTTCCTGCGCCGAGGTGGCTCGCTCCACGTACCACGTCTCGGGCAGCCGGCCGGCGTCGGTGACGGCGGCGCGGACGTTGTCGAAGGTGCGGCCCAGTTTGAGTACGGCGGCGGCGTCGGTGTCGGCGAGCCGCCGGGCGAGTTCCTCGGCGGGCAGCGTGCCGGGCAGGATGGTCAGCACCTCGTCGCGTTCGACCAGGGGCCGGCCGAGTACGGCGGAGGCGGCGCTGACCGACGTGACGCCGGGCACCACCTGGGCGGGGAACCGGTGGGCGAGGCGCTCGTGCAGGTACATGTAGGAGCCGTAGAACATCGGGTCGCCGGCGCAGAGCACCACGACGTCGCGGCCGGCGGTGAGGTGGGCGGCGAGCCGCTCGGCGCTGTCGTCGTAGAACTGGCGGATGACACCCTCGTAGCCGGCTGGGTCGTCGGTGTCCTCGGTGGTGACCGGGTAGACCAGCGGCTCGTGGATGTGCTGCTCGCGCAGCAGTCCGGCGGCGATGGTACGGGCGATGCTGCGGCCGTGCCGGGCCGAGTAGTAGGCGATCACCTCAGCCTCGGCGATCAGCCGGGCGGCCTTGACCGTCAGCAGTTCCGGGTCGCCGGGTCCGACGCCGACGCCATAGAGCGTGCCGGGCTGTGCCATCGTCACTCCACCTCGCTTGCGATGCCGTTCACCGCCGCCGCGGTGACGGCGCTGCCGCCGCGGCGGCCGTGCACGACCAGGTACGGGACCCCCGCCTGATGTGCGGCGAGGGCCTGCTTGGATTCGGCTGCGCCGATGAACCCGACGGGCACCCCGATGATGGCGGCCGGCCGGCCGGCACCTTCGTCGATCATCTCCAGCAGCCGGAACAGCGACGTGGGCGCGTTGCCGATGGCCACCACTGCTCCGTCGAGCCGGTCCCGCCACAGCTGCATCGCCGCCGCGCTGCGGGTGGTGCCCAGCTTCCGGGCCAGGTCCGGCACCGCCGGGTCGCGCAGCGTGCAGAGCACGTCGTTGTCGGCGGGCAGCCGGCTGCGGGTGATCCCGGCGGCGACCATCGCCGCGTCGCACAGCACCGGCGCGCCCGCTTTCAGCGCCGCGTGGCCCGCAGCGACGACCTCGGGGTGCGCGTCCACGTCGTTGACCAGGTCGACCATGCCGCTGGCGTGGATCATTCGAACCACCACTCGGGACACGTCGACGGAGAACCGGGACAGGTCGGCCTCGGCGCGGATGGTGGCGAACGATCGGCGGTAAATCTCCGCGCCGTCGCGGACATAGTCGTAGCTCATGAAGGTCTCCGTGCCTGTGCCACCCGCTCGGGCAGCGGGCCGTGATGATCCCCGCGGGGACTCGCGACACGGTAACCGGCGTCGGTGGCCACGGCGACGGCGGCCGGGCCGGCGGGCCGCCCGCAGCAGCGGTCGCAGCCGGCCCAGTGCAGGGGAAGCGCACCGGCGACGGGCGGGTCGGCGGCGATGAGGGTGGCCGCCGCGTCGGCGCGCACGTCGGCCAGGGCGTTGCCGCAGCCTGGCCGGCCGGTGCAGGCGGTCACGCCCACCCAGGGCGACGCCGGATCGACGATGAGCCCGACCTCGGCCAGCCGGGGCATCGTCGCCGTGGGCGGCCCGGGCACGACGATGGTGCGCCACGGGGCCACCACCACGGGCGCGTCGGCCAGGGCGGCCACGGTGTCGGCCTGATCGGCGGTGAGCCGGCCCAGTGGTGCCGCCGCGACGACGAAGCCGTGCGGGTGTGGGCCGACCTGAGGCGGGGTGCCGTGCGGCGGGTCGAGCGGGTCGGCGTGCGGGCCGCCGAGCGCGGCGACGATCGCCGCGGGCGCGTGCGGCAGGTCGGCGAGACGCCACACATCTGGCCGCCCGCCGCGCTGGTGCAGGAACGCCCGGGCGGCGGCGACCAGTGCCTCGGGGACCTCGGCGGCGGCGGCCCGCAGGCCGAGGTCACGGCCGGCCAGCAGCAGCGCGCCGCGGCCGGCGATCCAGCACAGGTCGGCGCCGAGTGCGGCGACGTCACCGCGGCCGTCGTCGAGGGCGATCAGGAACCGGCCACTGAGCTCGGTGAGGTCGTCGGCGGCGCAGATCGCCGCGTCGACGGCGGCCACCAGGGGCCGCACGTCGAGGTGGCCGACGGTGTCCAGGCCGCTCAGGGGTGAGGCGACGATGTTGCGGACCCGTTCGTGGGTGGCGCTGGGCAGCAGCCCGGACTCGACCAGAACGGCGGCGACCCGGGCGACGGCACCCGGGTCGGGGATGCCGCGTAGCTGCACGTTGCCGCGGGAGGTCAGCTCCAGGGTGCCGTCGGCGTCGTGTCGGGCGGCGGCGGCCAGGCGGCGTAGTTGCGGGACGTTGAGCCGGCCCCCGGGGATGCGTACCCGCACCAACAGCCCGTCGGCAGCCTGATGGGCCCGCAGCAGGCCAGGGCAGCGGTCGCCGTCGAAGCGGCCGGGTGGGGAGGAGACAGCGGGCACCCGCTCATCGTAGAGTCGGGCTCTCGGCGCGGATCCGCGTCGAGATCAGCATCACGCGGTCGGCGTGGAGGAACCCGGTGCGAGTCCGGGGCGGTCCCGCCACTGTCACCGGCTCGGCACACCAGGTGCCGGGTCGGGAGCCAGACACTCCGGTCGACCGCGACCGACGACCTCGGGCGCGGACCCGGGGAGGAGTCAAGCATGATTCTTTTGCTGTCCACCTCGGATACCGATCTGCTCAGCGCCCGGGCCAGCGGTGCGGCGTATCGGCTGGCCAACCCGGCCCGGACAGGTGAGGAACCCGAGGCGTTGGCCGAGCTGCTGGCCGGTGTCGACCTCGTGGTGGTGCGCATCCTCGGCGGCTACCGGATGTGGCAGCGCGGCCTGGACGAGCTGCTCGGCGGTGATCTGCCGGTGGTGGCGCTGGGCGGCGAGCAACTGCCGGACGCGGACCTGATGGCCCGCTCCACGGTGCCGCAGGGCATCGCCGCGCAGGCGCACGCCTACCTGGCCCAGGGCGGGCCGGACAACCTGCGGGAGCTACACGCCTTCCTCAGCGACACGGTGCTGCTGACCGGGTACGGGTTCGCGCCGCCGGTCGAGCAGCCCAGCTGGGGGGTGATGCCGCGTCCGGCGGCGACGGTGGCCGGCCCGACGGTGGGGATCCTCTACTACCGGGCGCATCAGCTCAGCGGCAACACCGCCTTCGTGGAAGCGCTCTGCGCGGCGGTCGAGGAGGCCGGCGGCGTGCCGCTGCCGGTGTTCTGTGCCAGCCTCCGTAGCCCCGACGCGGGGCTGCTGGAGACCCTCGGCCGCGCCGACGCGCTGCTGGTCACGGTCCTCGCTGCCGGGGGCACCCGGCCGGCGGAGGCGTCCGCCGGCGGAGCCGACGAGTCCTGGGATGTCGGTGCGCTGGCCGCGCTGGACGTGCCCATCCTGCAGGCGCTGGCGCTGACCCAGGACCGGGCGACGTGGGCCGACAGCGACGACGGGCTCAGCCCGTTGGACGCGGCCACCCAGGTGGCGGTGCCGGAGTTCGACGGCCGGTTGATCACGGTGCCGTTCTCGTTCAAGGAGACCGACGCCGACGGGCTGCCGCACTACGTCGCCGATGCGGAACGTGCCCGCCGGGTCGCCGGGATCGCGGTGCGGCACGCCCGCCTGCGGCACGTTGCGCCCGCCGAACGGCGGATCGCGGTGGTGCTGTCGGCGTACCCGACCAAGCACGCCCGCGTCGGCAACGCCGTCGGGTTGGACACCCCGGCCAGCGCGGTGCGGCTGCTGCGGGCGCTGCGCGAGCGGGGTTATGACGTTGGCCCGGTCGAGGGTCCCGACGCGCTGCCCGGCCTGGTGCCCGGCGGCGACGGTGAGGACGCCGACGGTGACCGGCTCATCCACGCGCTGATCGCCGCAGGCGGGCAGGACCCGGAGTGGCTCACCGAGGAGAAGCTGGCCGGCAATCCGGTACGGGTGCCGGCGGCCGCCTACCGCCGCTGGTTCGACGCGCTGCCGGCCGAGCTGCGGGAGGCAATGACCGCGCACTGGGGGCCGCCGCCGGGCGAGCTGTTCGTCGACCGGTCCGGCGGCGGGGACGGTGAGATCGTGCTGGCCGGGCTGCGCGCCGGCAACGTGCTGCTGATGATCCAGCCGCCGCGCGGGTTCGGGGAGAACCCGGTGGCGATCTACCACGACCCGGATCTGCCGCCGACGCACCACTATCTGGCCGCGTACCGGTGGTTGGACGAGCGGTTCGGCGCGCACGCCGTGGTGCACCTGGGCAAGCACGGGTCGCTGGAGTGGCTGCCCGGTAAGAACCTCGGCCTGAGTGCGAGCTGCGGTCCGGATGCGGTGCTGGGTGAGCTGCCGCTGATCTACCCGTTCCTGGTCAACGACCCGGGCGAGGGCGCGCAGGCCAAGCGGCGGGCGCATGCCACCATCGTGGACCACCTGGTGCCGCCGATGGCGCGGGCGGAGAGCTATGGCGACATCGCGCGGCTGGAGCAGCTGCTCGACGAGCACGCCAACATCGCCGCCATGGACCCGGCGAAGCTGCCCGCCATCCGGGGGCAGATCTGGACGCTCATCCAGGCCGCGCGGCTCGACCATGACCTGGGGTTGGAGCAGCGGCCGCACGACGCGGAGTTTGACGACTTCCTGCTGCACGTCGACGGGTGGCTGTGCGAGGTCAAGGACGCTCAGATCCGCGACGGCCTGCACATCCTCGGTCACGCCCCCACCGGCGAGGCGCGGGTCAACCTGATGCTGGCCATCCTGCGGGCCCGTCAGGTGTTCGGCGGGCAGGCCGATGCCGTGCCCGGGCTGCGCGCCGCGCTCGGCCTCGACGAGTCCGCGGCAGAGCAGACCGCCGAGGTGGACCGGATCGAGGCGGTGGCCCGGCGGCTGGTCGAGGCGATGGAGGGCCACGGCTGGGCGTCCGAGGCGGTGGAGCTCGTCTGCGCCGAGGTGCTCGGCGCAGACGACCCGCGCGGCGACACCGTCCGGCGGGTGCTCACCTTCGCCACCACCGAGGTCGCGCCGCGGCTGGCCGGCACCGCCGGGGAACTCGACGCGGTGCTGCACGCCCTCGACGGCGGCTATGTGCCCGCCGGGCCGAGCGGCTCGCCGCTACGCGGGCTGGTGAACGTGCTGCCGACCGGCCGTAACTTCTACACCGTCGACCCCAAGGCGATCCCCAGCCGGCTGGCCTGGGAGACCGGGCAGGCCATGGCTACCTCCCTGTTGGAGCGCTACCGGCGCGACACCGGCGACTGGCCCCGCTCGGTCGGGCTGTCGGCGTGGGGCACGTCGGCGATGCGTACCGCGGGCGACGACATCGCCGAGGTGCTCGCGCTCATCGGCGTACAGCCGATCTGGGATCCCGCGTCGCGGCGGGTCACCGGCTTCGAGATCATTCCGCTGGCCGACCTGGGCCGGCCCCGCATCGACGTGACGCTGCGCATCAGCGGCTTCTTCCGGGACGCTTTCCCGCACGTGGTGCTGCTGCTGGACGACGCGATCCGCGCTGTGGCAGCCCTCGACGAACCGGACGAGGACAACTACCTCGCCGCGCACGCCCGCGCCGACGCCGCCCAGCACGGCGACGACCGCCGCGCCACCACCCGCATCTTCGGCTCCAAGCCCGGGGCTTACGGGGCGGGACTGTTGCCGCTGATCGACAGCGGCAACTGGCGTGACGACGCCGACCTGGCCGAGGTGTACACGGTGTGGGGTGGTTTCGCCTACGGTCGCGACCTCGACGGGCGGCCGGCCCGGGAGGACATGGAGTCGGCGTACCGGCGGATCGCGGTGGCGGCGAAGAACACCGACACCCGGGAACACGACATCGCCGACTCCGACGACTACTTCCAGTACCACGGCGGGATGATCGCCACGGTGCGGGCGTTGACGGGGCAGGCGCCGCGCGCGTACATCGGCGACAGCACCACCCCGGACGCGGCGCGGACCCGGTCGTTGACCGAGGAGACCGCGCGGGTGTTCCGGGCCCGGGTGGTCAACCCGCGCTGGCTCGCCGCGATGCGCCGGCACGGCTACAAGGGTGCGTTCGAGATGACCGCCACGGTGGACTACCTGTTCGGTTACGACGCGACCGCCGGGGTGGTCGCCGACTGGATGTACGAGCAGCTCGCCCAGAGTTACGTGCTGGACCCGGAGAACCAGCAGTTCCTGCGCCGGTCGAACCCGTGGGCGCTGCGTGGCATCGTCGAGCGGCTCACCGAGGCCGCCGACCGGGGGCTGTGGGCCAAACCCGACCCGGCGTTGATGGACGCGCTGCGGCAGGCGTACCTGGACGTCGAGGGTGACCTGGAGGACGCCGGCTGACACCTGCACCGTCCCCGGGGCCGCTCCGGCCCCGGGGCCCTGTGGGTCTGGTCAAGTGGTAACTCGTGCTGCTGCCCGGGGCGATGTCTGGTTTTAGGGAGTGATGGCGTACTCGGTAAAGCGGCCGCAGGGTTGGAACCCGAGCCGGCGGTAGACGGGTTCGCCCTCGGAGGATGCTTGCAGGACCACCGTGCGGTAGCCCGCGTCGTACGCGGTGTGCAGGGTCGCCAGGGTGATGGCGCTGCCGTAGCCGCGTCGACGGTCGGTCGCCAGGGTAGCGATGTTGTAGATCCCAGCGACTGCTGAGTGGAGGAAGACCTCGGCCGAGCAGACGGGACGGCCGTCGACGTAGCCGACCAGGTAGCGAGCGGGGCAGTCGGGGGCGAGGGCCCAGTCGGCGGCATCGGCGAAGAAGCGGCGCACCGTGGCGGCCGGTGGGTTCCAGTTCGCAGCCAGGACGGTCGCGTAGTCGGCGAGTTGCCTGGGGGTCCTGACCCGGCGGATGGTCAGGTCCACCGCGGGTTGCTGGGGTGGGGTCGCACGGAGGTCGTGCCACATGCCGGTCTCGGTCTCGGATGCCTGGAGCCCGGCGTTTTCCAGGAGCGAGGCGAGATCCGCTGGTGTGGAGGCCGGGCCCACCCACCACGAGAAGGGACGCCCGGTGGTGGCCAGTGCCTGCAGGGTCTGCGTGATCCGGGTCGGGGCGGTGTCGGGCGTGAGACGCGCCGCCGCGACGATGTTGAAGGTGTCGTCGTCCAGGCCGCTGTCGGCGATCAGGAGGTCGTCGGTTTCGATGACGGTCGCGCCCGCCACATGCCGGTGCAGGTGACAGGCATGTTCGGCGAGGTTCTGCTCCATGGCGATCATCAGGTCTGAGCGACCGCCGAGGGGCTGTTTCCCTTCGTTCACAGGGTTCATCACCTCAGTCTGTTCGCTGGCACCGAACCGGGTGGTGCTCAGGCGTGCGTGAGTTGCGTGGCGTCGGCGAACGCCGCGACCTGGCCCACGACGGTGATGGCGGGTGCGCGCAGGCCGTGGGTGGCGGCGACGGCGGCGATGTCGTCCAGGCGGCCCCGCAGGATCCGCTGCTGGTCGGTGCCGCCGTTCTCGACGCTGACCGCCGCGGTGGCGGGGTCCATCCCGTGTGCGAGCAGCGCCGCGGTCACTTCGGGCAGCGTCTGCACGGCCATCAGCAGCACGATGGTCGTGCGGGATCGGGCTACGCCGGACCAGTCGACGGTGCTGCCCGGATCGTCGGGGGGCAGGTGGGCCGACACCACGGTGAAGCCCTGGGTGAGTCCACGGTGGGTCACCGGCACCCCGGCCAACTCCGGTACGGCGATGGCGCTGGAAATTCCCGGCACCACCTCCACCGGCAGGCCGGCGGCCCGGCACGCCTGCACCTCCTCCATGCCCCGGCCGAAGACGAACGAATCGCCGCCCTTGAGTCGCACCACCCGATGCCCGGCGTGGGCCTCGGCGACGAGGATCTGGTTGATCCGCTCCTGCGGGACGAACGCGCCGCGCGGCACCTTCGACACGTCGATGACCCGTACCCCGGGGCGCAGCTCCCGCAGCAGGGCCTGCGGCACGAGCCGGTCGGCGACCACCACGTCGGCCTCGGCGAGGCGGTCCAGCCCCCGCTGCGTGACCAGTCCGGGATCGCCGGGGCCGGCACCCACGAGGGTGACCCGCCCGACGGCGGGTGAATCGACGGTGGCGGCGGATGCCGGAACGGGCGGCGATGCTGGTCGGTGGGCTGGTTTTCCACCGGCTGCCGGGCCGCCGCGGGTCGCCGCGGCGCTCGGGCGGGTGCCCGGTGCGGGCGGCGCCGATCCGGTGGCCTGCCGGTGGATGGCGGCGGCGAACCGGCCGGCCAACTCCGGATGCCCGGCCCAGTGCACGTGCAGGTAGGAGGCGTGCACGTTGCCATCCGGACCGCCGACGATGCCGTCAAGGGTCGGCGCGGCGGTGCCGTGCGCCGCGGACGGGCGGGGCCGGAACCGCCAGGCGGGCGCCGCCCCGGGGTCTGCCTCGACGCGGGTGCGGTGGAACTCGTGCCCCGTGACCGGGTCGTCGACGTCGGCGATGATGCTGACGGTGGCGGCGCGGGCCTCCCGGTAGCCCAGCACCAGCCGGTCGGTCATCCGGGCGTGCACGGGCAGCACCCCGGTCATCGCCGCGCCGTCGAGGTGCTGGCCGAGGTAGAGCAGCCCGGCGCACTCGGCCACGACCGGTAGGCCGGCCGTCGCGGCGCGGGCCACCGCCTGGCGCAGCGGCGCGTTCTCCGCCAGCCCGCCGGCGTACACCTCGGGGAAGCCGCCGCCGAGGTAGAGCCCGGCGGTGCCGGCGGGTAGGGCCGGATCGTGGAGGGGGTCGACGGGCGCCAGGTGGAGGCCGGCGGCGGCGAGCAGTTCGTCGGTTTCGGCGTACCGGAAGGTGAACGCCGCTCCCGAGGCGACTGCGACGGTTGCGTCGAGGCGGAGGCCGCCGACCTCGGCGGTCGGGTCCCAGGCGGGGCCGGGGAGCGCGGGTGCGCGGCGGGCGACCGCGACGACCGCGTCCAGGTCGACGCCGGCCGCGACGTGTGCGGCGAGGGAGTCGACGGTGCGTTGCGCGGCGGCGATCCGCTCGGCGGCCGGCACCAGGCCGAGGTGCCGGCTCGGGGTGTCCAGGGTCGGGTCGCGGCGCAGCGCCCCGAGCACCGGGACGCCGGTGGCGGCGAGTGCTTCCCGGATCTCCGCCTCGTGGGTCACCGAGCCGACCTTGTTCAGGATGACGCCGGCGACGGTGAGCTGCGGGTCGTACGTGGCGAAGCCGTGTACCAGCGCGGCGATGCTGCGTGAGGCGCCGGAGACGTCCACCACGAGCAGTACGGGGGTACGGGTCAGCCGGGCCACGTGTGCGGTGGAGGCGAACCCGGACCGGCCGACGGCACCGTCGAGCAGGCCCATCACGCCTTCGATGACGGCGATGTCGGCGGGTGTCCCGACCGTGGCGCCGTGCCGCAGTAGCGGCAGGATCCGCTGCTCGCCCTGCAGGAACGGGTCGAGGTTGCGGCCTCGGCGTCCGGTGGCCAGTTCGTGGTAGCCGGGGTCGATGTAGTCCGGGCCGACTTTGTGGCCGCTGACGGTCAGGCCGCGCTGTCGCAGGGCAGCCATCAGGCCCGTGGCCACGGTCGTCTTGCCCTGCCCGGAGGCGGGGGCGGCGACGATCACCCGGGGTGGGACGGTCACCATTCGATTCCCCGTTGGCCCTTCTGTCCACTGTCCATCGGATGTTTGATCTTGGTCATCTCGGTGACCAGGTCCGCAGCGTCGATCAGCCGTGGGTCGGCGTCACGGCCGGTGATGACGACGTGCTGGTGGCCGGGTCGCTGTCGCAGCGTGTCCACCACGTCGTCGACGTCGACCCAGCCCCACTTCATCGGGTACGTGAACTCGTCGAGCACGTAGAGGTCGTGCTCGGCGGCGGCGAGGCGACGCTTGATCTCCGCCCAGCCCTCGGCGGCCTGCGCTGCGTGGTCGTCTTCGGTGCCGCGGGTGCGGCTCCAACTCCATCCGGCGCCCATCTTGTACCAGGCCACCGGGCCGCCCTGCCCGGTCTGGTCGTGGACCTGGCCGAGGGCGCGCAGCGCGTTCTCCTCTCCGACGGTCCATTTGGCGCTCTTGACGAACTGGAACACCGCGGTCGACCAGCCCTGGTTCCAGCCGCGTAGGGCGAGCCCGAAGGCGGCGGTGGACTTGCCCTTCATCTGGCCGGTGTGGACGATCAGCAGCGGCCGGTTGCGGCGCTGGCGGGTGGTGAGCCCGTCGTCGGGGACAGTGACCGGTTGGCCCTGTGGCATCAGGCGGCTTCCCTTCGGTGCCGGGTGGCGGTGTGGGATCGCACCGCGTGGGTGAGCGTGTCGGCGGCGACACCTTCCAGGGGCAGGTGTTCCCCGCTGAGGGTGACGGCGAGGTCCGCGGCCAGCCGCATCCGGACCCGGCCCTGCTCGCAGTCGACGACCACGGCGGGGGTGCCGTCCGCGGCAAGCAGCCGGGCGGCGTGCTGGGCCCGGGCCACGGCGTTCGGGCCGGCGGTGGCGCGCCCGTCGGTGACGACCACCAGCAATGGACGTCGTCGCGGGTCGCGGATCCGCTCGACGCGCAGTACCTCGCGGGCGCGTAGCAGCCCCTCCGCAAGTGGTGTGCGGCCCCCGGTCGGCAGGGTCGCCAGGCGGGCGGCGGCCACCTCCACGCTGGCGGTCGGTGGCAGGGCCACCTCGGCGGCGGCGGCCCGAAAGGTCACCAGCCCGACCTTGTCGCGGCGCTGGTAGGCGTCCAGGAGCAGGGACAGCACCGCGGCCTTGACCGCGGCGACGCGCTGCCGGGCGCCCATCGAACCGGAGGCGTCCAGGCAGAACAGGATCAGGTTGCTTTCCCGACCGTGCCGTACGGGCATGCGGACGTCGTCGGGGCGGAGCAGGATGCCGGGGCCGCGCCGACCGCGGGCCTGCTGGTGCGGGGCGGCGGCGCGCAGCGTCGCCACCAGGTGCGGCCGGCCGGTCGCCGCGCCGGCGGGGCGCCGCGCGCCGACGGTACGTCCGCTGGTGGTCAGGGCCGGGGATCGGCGCCCGGCCACACCGGCGCCGGTCCCGGTGACCTGCAACAGTCGTGCCCGGTAGGGCGCGGCGGCCGGGACCGGCGTGGGACGAGGCTGGTCACCGCCGGTTTCCGTGGCGGGTGGGGCGTCGGGGCGCTGCCGGTACGGCCGCTCGTCATCTCGCCCGTTCTGCGCCGGGCCCCCCGGTCCGCCGCCGTCGGGTGGCTCGGGCGGGCCGTCGGGGCCATCCGGGCCATCCGGGCCGTCCGGATTGTCGGGGTCCGGTGGTCCGTCCGATGGCGGATTCGGGTCGTCCTCGGGCTCGTCCAGGCCGGCGTCGTTGAGCGCGCGGTCGAGGTCCGCGGCGTCCTGCTGGGGAGGGTCGAACGGGTTGCGGCGGCGACGGTGGGGCAGGGCGAGCCGGGCGGCGACCCGCACGTCGCCGACAGCCACCTCGGTGCGTCCGCACCAGGCAGCGTGGGCGATCGCGGTGCGGGCGATGACCAGATCAGCGCGCATCCCGTCGACCTCGGCGGCGGCGCAGAGCGCGGCGATGCGGGTCACCATGGCGTCGTCGAGGCGCACCGCCGGCAGCAGCTTCCGGGCATGCGCGACCTGGGCACCCAGCGCGGCGTCGGCTTCGGCGTAGCGGGCAGCGAAGCCGTCCGGGTCGGCCTCGTACGCCAGGCGCCGGCGCATCACCTCGGCCCGCACCTGCGGGTCCCGGCTCGCGGCGACCTCGACCGTGAGACCGAAGCGGTCCAGCAGCTGAGGCCGCAGCTCCCCCTCCTCGGGGTTCATCGTGCCGACCAGCACGAACCGGGCCGCGTGGGTCACCGACACGCCTTCGCGTTCGACGGTGGCACGTCCCATCGCCGCCGCGTCGAGCAGCACGTCAACCAGGTGATCGTGGAGCAGGTTGACCTCGTCGACGTAGAGCAGGCCACGGTGGGCGGCCGCCAGCAGGCCCGGGTCGTACGCGGTCACGCCCTCGCTGAGGGCCCGTTCGAGGTGCAACGCGCCGAGGACCCGGTCCTCGGCGGCTCCGACCGGTAGCTCCACCAGCCGTGCGGGACGCGTGTGGGCCGTCGGGGAGGCCGGGTGCGGCCCGTCCGGGCAGTGCGGGTCAACCGCCGCGGGATCGCAGGAGAAGCGGCAGTCTGCCACCACCTCGACGGGTGGCAGCAGGGCCGTCAGGGCCCGGACGGTGGTGGATTTCGCTGTGCCCTTCTCACCCCGCACGAGCACGCCGCCGATCGCCGGGGAGACGGCACACAAATTCAACGCCAACGCCATGTCGTCCATGCCGACGACGGCGGAGAACGGGTACGACCGCACGGTCACACCTTTCACCTCGCGTGGGTCCTCGCCCACGGCCGGTCAATGACCGCGCCGACGAAGGGCGGCGCGGTACGGCTCAGCGAGTGTCTGGCTTCCGATCCGGCACAGGCCGGACCGGTCACAGTGGCGGGACCGCCCCGGAGTCGCCGGCCCTGCTCGGGCCGACCCACCGGTGTTCCTCACCGCGCCGTCGCCGCCGATGATGTCACACCCGCCCCCGGGGCGGCAGGGCCCCGACCTGCTGGACTACCGTTGCGCCGCGTGAAGTCCATGACACCCGATGAGCGGGTCACCGTCGTCGGCATCGGCGCGGACGGCTGGGCGGGTCTCGACGAAAGCGGACGCAACGCCCTTCAGCACGCACAGGTGATCCTGGGCGGGCAGCGGCACCTTGACCTGCTGCCGGCGACCGTGCCGGCCCAGCGGGTGCCCTGGCCGACGCCGCTGCTGCCCGCCCTGCCCGATCTGTTGTCCGCGCATGCCGGGCGACGGATCTGCGTGCTGGCCAGCGGCGATCCGATGTGGTTCGGCATCGGCAGCCACCTGGTGCGGCTACTCGACGCCGAGCGGATACGCGTGGTCACCCACCCCTCATCGATCGTGTTGGCCTGCGCGCGGATGGGCTGGCCGGTGGAGCAGGTCACGGTACGCAGCGCGGTAGCGCGCGACCTGGACGCCATCCGCCGCGACCTCGTTCCAGGGCAGCTGCTGCTGGTGCTCAGCCAGAATGCCGCCACCCCCGCCGCCGTGGCCCGCATCCTCACCGACACCGGGTACGGTGCCAGCGAATTGACCGTCCTCGCCGCACTCGGCGCCGATCGGGAACACCGGGTCGACGGGTGCGCGCAGGAGTGGACCGCCGAGCCGGGCGATCCCCTCAACGTCGTCGCGGTCCGGGTCGCCGCCGCGACCGGCACCCGCGTGCTTCCCACGGTGCCGGGGCTGCCCGACGACGCCTTCGACCACGACGGTGCCCTCACCAAACGGGAGGCGCGGGCGCTCGCCCTGTCCCGCCTGGGCCCCGCCGCCGGGGAACTGCTCTGGGACATCGGCGCCGGTAGCGGCAGCATCGCCATCGAGTGGCTGCGCAGCGACCCCACCACGTCGGCGGTAGCGGTGGAAAGCCGCGACGACCGCGCCGACCGCATCGTGGCCAACGCCCGCAGCCTGGGCGTACCACAGCTGCGCGTGGTCCGCGGCCGAGCGCCGGACGCCCTCGCCGGGCTGGCCCCACCCGACGCGGTCTTCGTCGGCGGCGGACTCACCACTCCCGGGATCTTCGACGCCGCCTGGGCCGCGCTGCGCCCCGGCGGACGGCTCGTCGCCCACGCCGTCACGCTCCAAGGCGAACGCGAACTCGCCGACCAGGCGGCCCGACACGGCGGGGACCTCACCCGGATCTCGATCGAACGCGTCACGCCGCTGGGCAGCTTCACCGGCTGGCAACCCGCCCGACCCGTCGTCCAATGGGCGGTGAGCAAGCCGTGACCGTCTACTTCATCGGCGCAGGACCGGGCGCAGCCGACCTGATCACCGTGCGCGGGCAGCGGATCCTCGCCCACGCCGAGGTCTGCCTTTACGCCGGCAGCCTCGTCCCCGCCGACCTGCTCGCCACCTGCCCACCCGCAGCGCGACTGGTCGACACCGCCGACCTGACCCTCGACCAGATCATCGCGGCGATGACCGACGCGCACCGCGACGGCCACGATGTGGCACGGCTGTGCTCCGGCGACCCCGCCGTCTTCAGCGCCGTCGCCGAACAGGCACGCCGCCTGGACGCGGCCGGCGTGCCGTACGAGATCGTCCCCGGCGTGCCGTCCTACGCCGCCGCGGCGGCCGCACTGCGCCGGGAACTGACCGTGCCAACGGTCGGGCAGACCGTCATCCTCACCCGCACCCAGGCCCGCTCGACACCGATGCCCCCGGGCGAGGATCTTGCCGAACTGGGACGCAGCCGCGCCACCCTGGTACTGCACCTGGCCGTCGCCCGTACCCGCCACCTCGCCGACCAGCTGACCCCGCACTACGGTGCGGACTGCCCGGTCGCCGTGGTCGCCAATGCCAGCCGCCCCGACGAGATCATCCTGCGCGGCACCCTCGCCGACATCGCCGACCAGGTCGAGGCACACGGGATCCGCCGCACCGCGGTCATCATCGTCGGCGCCGTCCTCGCAGCCGATTCCTTCCCCGACAGCTACCTCTACTCCCCCGGCCGGGATCGCGACGCGAAGCGCCGGGCCGAACCGGCGAGGTGACCCACATGCGCACCGTCCTCGTCATCGGCATCGGTGCCGGCGACCCCGATCAGCTCACGCTGGCCGCCGCAACGGCGATGCAACAGGCCGACGTCTTCTTCCTGCTCGACAAGGGCGCCGAGAAGCACGACCTGATCGCGTTGCGGCAGGACCTCATGAACCGCTTCGCCCGCCCTGACCACCGGGTCGTCGAGGTGCGGGATCCCGACCGGGATCGCACGACCGACGGGTACGTCACGGCGGTGGACGACTGGCGGCGGCAGCGGGCCGACCTGCTGGAGACGGCCATCGCCGAGCATCTGCCGGACGGCGGCTGCGGCGCCTTCCTGGTCTGGGGCGACCCCGCCCTCTACGACAGCACCCTGGCCATCATCGAGGACATCCTGGCCCGCCGGCGCGTCGCCTTCACCTACACGGTGATCCCCGGCGTCAGCAGCGTGGCGACCCTCGCCGCACGGCACCGGATCAGCCTCAACCGGGTCGGCCGGCCGTTCCTGGTCACCACCGGCCGCCGCCTGGCCGCGCAACTGCCGCACGATGTCGACGACATCGTGGTGATGCTCGACGCGCACTGCACCTTCGCCCGCTACGTGGACGAGGACCTCGACATCTTCTGGGGCGCCTACCTCGGCACCCCTGACGAGATCCTCATCGCCGGCCACCTCGGGGAGGTCGCGGAACGGATTGTGCGGACCCGCTGGGAGGCCCGGGAACGCAAGGGCTGGATCATGGACACGTACCTGCTGCGCCGCCGGGACAGGCCGGCCGGACCGTAACCAGAGAGTTGGGTCCCGGTGGTGGAGGCGGAAGGCGGTGAACAGACCGGCCGGGACGCGAGGCATTCCCGCTGCTGGGCCTGGTATGGGCCGACGTCGGCTATGTCAACCGCGTCGATGCCGCTCTGCTGGGCTGGGCGTCCACGCCGGGATCGAGTTGTGGATCGTTTCAGCGGGCGGGGATCCTCTCGGATCCCCGCCCGTCTCTGCCATACCCCTGGTGCAGACTGCGTGGCGTGGACCTGACGTTTGCGTTCGCCGTCCTGCTCGGGCGGCCCGACTTCCCTGCCGGCTCCTACGACGCCTACTACGGCGGCGACACCCTCGACGAATTCCTGCTCCCGGCCCGCTGGCTCACCCCGGCCACCCTCGCGTCGTGCGCCCCGGTCGCGTTACCAGCCGTCGACGCCTGCTACCTCGACGACGACCATCAGGCCCTCGCCTGGGAGTTCGACCTGGCCAATTCGCTGTTCGCGGTCGAGTGGGCCGACGACGTACTGCCGGCGGCGTTCCTCGCCGACGTACGGGCAGCCGATGCCGACATGCTCGTGCGCGGCGCCGACCTGGGCGTGCTGCTCGCCCGTCACGGACTCGACCTGACGGCCCAGTCGGCGAAGCAGCTGAACTATCGCATCTCGGCGCTGCTGCGCCTGGCCACGGACGGCACCCTGCACGACGCCATGCGCATGGCGACGTTCACGCACCGCCTGCCGGAGCTGGCCTCGTTCGGCTCGGGAGGCCCGCGGCGGGTCGAGGAGGGCTGGGAGACGGCACTGGCCGCGGTCGAGCCGCCGGAACTGCGCGGCCACCTGCGCCTGCACTGCCTGGAGCCGTTCTGGTCACGGGACGCAGGCGCCCGCTACCTGGGCGCGGACGAGTGGCCGACCGGCACCTCGGCCCTCGACGGCCGACGCAAGCTGCTGGCGGGTTGGGAGTTCGGCGAGTCTCAGTCGGGGGTGGCCGTGGTCGCCTGAGAGAGCATTGTGATACCTCGGCGTGATCTTCGTTGAGCGTGTCAACAAAGATCCGCTGTCGGGCCAACAGATCTTACGAGTGGCCGAGTCCCCCGAACCCATGCATCGTCGCCTATGGATTTCGACAATGATGGTTGATGTGACGTGGAAGGAGGGCTGGTGCAGTACGCGGCGGGACTCGATGGCCCTGACCTGCTCGGCTGGTGGATGCGGCAGCCGACCCGGCGGGACCGTCTGCGGACGCGGCGCCCGGCAACACCGAAGCCGCCGGGCACCCGGTTCGCGTTGGGCGGCCGGATGTCGACCCGGGAGTTCCAGGATCGGCGGTCGTCGGCGCGGTGGCAGCGCGACTTCGCCGAGGACGTCATCGACGGCCGGGGCCGCCAGCACGACGAGTTCCAGGCACCTGCTCAAAGACGTCGAGATCCCGAGCCCGCGAGCGGTCCGACGATGGTCGAATTCCAGAACAACGCGGTCAGCCCGGGGTGGGCGTAGGTGTGATGCCAGCCGGCCGTGACCTGGCTCCTGCCGAGCGGCTCATGACGGCCAGGCCGATCACAGCGAGGAGTCCGAGCGCGGCCGGGATGAGGAAAAGCAGGGGTAGTCCGATGGCGGCGGCTCCGAGTCCTCCGGCGGCTCCGCCCAGGGCGGAGGCCACGGATGTGGAGCTGAGGAATATGGCGGAGGCGGTGGCGACGGCGGTGGGGAGAAGGCGCTGGGCGACGATGATCCCGAGTGCGGCGAAGACTCCCCATACGCCGCCCATGAGGATCTGCCCGGCGAACAGGCCGGCGGCGGTGCCGGTGAGGGCGAAGCAGATGTTCGCGGCGACGCCGAAGCCAGCCCCGATCACCATCAGCTGCATCATTCCGATTCTGCGTGCCACGAGCATCGCCAGCGGCATAAGGATGATCTCGACTAGTGGCTGGATCCCGATGATCGCGCCGCTGAGCCCGGCGGGGAAGTCGAGCTGCGCGTTCATGTAGATCGGCAGGTACGCGTACTTGATCGGTTCTCCGGCGTACACGAGTACGTAGAGCGCGGTGAACATGAGCAGCGGCAGCATGTCTCGCACGCTGGGCCCGCCCGTGGCAGCTTCCGATGCTCGATGCGCAGAGGTGGTGGCCGGTGGTGTCCTGAGCATCCCCAGCGGGACGATCTGTGCCAGCGTGCAGGTCGCCGTCGCCAGGAGCATGGCGTGCAGTGAGGTGTGGGCGGCCAGGAACGATCCGGCTACCGGGCCGACCACCCAGCCGCCGGTCAGGGCCATCCGAACCACGGCGACCACCCCGTCGTTGCTCGGATTCGGGTGGGCTACCTGCTCGTCGTGGATGGCGGCGAACAGCTGAGAGGTGGCGGCGCCGCCAAACGCGCCGATGACGGCGCTGATGACGTAAGGCATCCAGAGGTGAGTCGAGTAGGCGATGCCCACCCAGCCCACGAAGCCCAGGACGGCACAGAGGCGGAACAGGCCCAGACGTCGGCCGGTGCGGTCCGAGCGCCTGCCGATCAGATACCCGGCCAGGGGCGAGGTCAGGCTCGTGAGGTAGAACAGCCCGGCGGCGCCGAGTGAGGCGCCGAGGTCGTTGACGAGGAACGACGCGATCTGCGGTGCGGCGGCCGAGAGCCCGAGAGCGGACAGGAACACCGAAATGGTGGCGCCTCGGTAGAGCGGCGAGGCGAGCGTCAGCCGCAGCGCCGATGTGCGTACCGCAGGTTCGGCCACCGCCGCGTCGGTCGCCGCGGCCTGCTCGCTGAGTGCCATCGCTGCCGCCCTTTGCGGGTTCTAGTGTCGAGTGCTGTCGCGAATGACGAGGTCGACCGGGAACCGCTGTCGGTGGCCGGGCGTCGGGTTGCCCTGCAGGAGCAGGCGGGTGGCGGCGGCCGCCATGTCCTCGACGGGCAGGCGCATCGTGGTCAGCGGCGGGTTGGTGCACACGGCGGCGATGCTGTCGTCGAAGCCGATGATGCTCACGTCGTCGGGGACGCGTCGGCCGCAGGCGGTGATCGCCTGGACGGCTCCGGCGGCCATCAGGTCACAGGCGATGAACATCGCATCGATGTCGGGGTACTGCTCGAGCAGCTGTTTGGCGGCGTGGTTGCCGCCTTCGCGGTGGAAGCCGCCGTCGGCGCTCACCTCGGTCAGGCCAAGGTTTCGGACGGCTCGCAGGTACCCGGTGCGGCGGTCGATGGCACAGGGGTTGAGGGCGGGCCCGTTGATGGCGGCGATCCGCCGGCGGCCAAGCTGGTGCAGCTGGTTGACCGCGGTGTACGCGCCGCCGATGTTGTCGGCTTGCATGGCGGGGACGGATGAGGCGGTGGGCACCATCGAGACGGTGCGGCGGCACCGGCTGTAGAACCGGGTCGCCAGGGACGGTGTGATGTCGGCGAGGACAGCGCCGAGGGTGGTGTTCGCAGCGATCCCGTCGATCGTTTCGGCGGCCGTCTCAGGGCGAATGGCGTGCAGGCGCAGTTGTGCGTTGACACCTTCGAGGACGGGCATCATGCCGGCCAGGACCCGGCTGAAGTACGGGTGTGTCCCGAGCCAGCCGATGCCGGGGCCGTAGGTCACCGCGATGAGGTCGACGGCGTGTTGGCGGCCGGTGGCCAGGGCCCTGGCTGTCTCGTTGGGCTGGTAGCCCAACTCGGTCACGGCCGCGTGGACCCGGGTGCGTAGCGGCTCGGACGCGCCGGGCGCGTTGTTGATCACGCGGGATGCGGTCGCGGGGGACACGCCGGCCACGCGGGCGACATCCGCGATCGTGGGCTTGAGCCTGTTCATGGGGGCCTGCACCTTCCGTCACGGCGCCTTGAGTGCCGCAGCGTTCGAACCATAGGCCCGAAACCGCTCTCAGGTGAAGCGGCCGTAGTGCGGGTGGACCCGTATCGGTGGTGCTCGATTGCAGGTAGGTTGACTTCGTTTGCGGCCACGGGACCTCGTCAGGTGGCCGGCTTGGGTGGCGCAGAGCGGACCGGGGAGGCCCTTCGGATGAAGATCGTTGCGTTGTCCTGCACGCAGAAGCGTCTCCCGTCGCTGACCGACGCGCTGCTCGATGCGGCGATCACCGGCGTCGTCCGGGAGGTCAGTGACGCGGAGATCCAGCGGATTCGGTTGATCGACCATCGCATCGCGATGTGCGAAGGCGAGGACACCTGCCTTGATCCCGAGGTGGGCCGGTGCACGCTCGATGACGACTTCGAGCATGTCGTCGATCTGGCCGAGGGTGCGCAGGCGATGCTGCTGGCCATGCCGGTGTACGCGGGGAACGTACCCGCGGTGCTGAAGATCTTCCAGGAACGCTTGAAGAGCTTCATGAACGCCAGGCAACGCCCGTTCGGCAACCTGCTGGTGGGGACGATCGTGCATTCGCGCACGATGCTGACCGAGCCTGCACTGGGATCGTTGTTCCCGTGGTACCTGCGCCTACGGAACAAGAACGTGGCGTCGGCGTGTTTCACCCAGAACGATCATCAGGACCTGACCCGCACCGCGGCGCTCGACCTGTGTGTGGCCGTGGGCCGGCAACTCGGCATGACGCTCGAGGGCAGCCGGTCGCCGGCCAACGGCCGCACGGCGCTGCCGTTGGTTCAATCACCGGCTCGTCCGCGCTGCGGTGACCCGGCCGTGTCCTCTCCTGGGGCGTGAGGAGATTCCGCGCGCCAGGTGCACCCGTCGCCCGCCTGTTCGCACGACACCGTGACGTCCGGTTCCACGTAGCGGGCGGCGATGGCGGTGTTCAGTTCCTGGCAGTACGGGCAGGGTGAGGAGAATGTCAGTACGACGCCGGCGCGGGCGGCCCGTTTGCGGTACCGGAGGATGCCACAGTCGGCGTTGCGCAGGACGGTGCCCGAGGGCTGGGGTTCACTGGTCACTGCCGAGTCGTACAGCATCAGCTGCCGCTGCAGTCGGGTCATGAAGTGATCGGTGGCGGATACCCCGGCGGGCCGTTGCGCTTGTAGTAGCTCCGCGGTGATGCGGGAGTTTGCCTGGATCCACGCGGCCAGGCCTTCTTCGCCGTGCTCTCCCAGGATGAACTCCTCTGCGGCCGCCTGCGCTTCGAAGAACCGCTGGCGCCACAGGTCGACCTTTTCGGCCGGGTCGAGGGGAGGCGGTTCACTGGTCATGGTCCCTGTCCCTCCTGGTGGCGTTGTCCAGTTCGGCGAAGACCTCCTGGGCGACGCGCAGCCCGTTGTTGGCGACCGGCCAGCCGCCGTAGTAGGCGAGCTGAATGATGACTTCGATGATCTTCTCTCGCGGCATCCCGAGGTGCAGAGCGGCACCGATGTGGCCGCGCAACTCCCAATCGGTGCGCGCCAGCGTGACCGCGGTCAGCGCGACCAGTTCGCGCTCCTCGACGCTCAGGTGCGGGCGGGTCCAGATCTCACCGAACAAGTGGTCGACGGTGATCTGCAGGAACTCCGGGTAGGAGCCCGGGCGCGGTTCGCGGCCGAAGACCTGCTGGAACATGGCCTCACCCCGCTCATGTCGGGCAGACGGCTGATTCATCGATCAACTCCTTCGTGTTGGCCGAACAGTTGTCAACGTCAATGACGCCATGAAGGCGACGACCAGCAGCGCGGCGCCGCTGCCGAAGGCGGCCGGAACATTCACCCGCTCGGCGATGAGCCCGACCACGACGGGTCCGACGACGGCGCCGACATCGGTGCACATCGAGAAGACGGCGACGCCGCTGCCGGTCCGGCCGGCGACGACGTCACCGATCAGCGCGGCCGGCGCGGCGTTGAGCAGCGCTGATCCCGCCGCGTACACACTGAGCAGGACGACGAGCCAGGCGTATCTGTCCACGAACACCATGGCTGTGATCGCCGCCGCGGCCACGCCGGTGCCGGCGATCATGGCGGGCCGGCGGCCGGCCCGATCGACAATCCGGCCGGCCGGCATGATCAGCAGCGCCTGGACGACGGCGGATATCGTGAACGCCCACCCGACCCACGTCACGTCATGTCGCCATGCCACGACCACCGTGGGGACCAGTGCGCTGCGCAGCCCGAACAAGACCCATCCCTGCGCCAGCGCGGCGAGGCAAGCCACCAGGTAGCGTCGGTCCCGCAGCAGGGCCGGTAGCCGGACCATGTCACGGCCGGGGTCTGCGCTGGCAGTGCGGCCGGTGCGGAGCACCGCCAGTGTCAGCACCGCGGCGGCCAGCAACAGCACGGCGTACGCCACGAACGGCGCGGACAGGGCGATGAGGGCGAGGAGCCCGCCCAGTGCTGGTCCGCAGATCCCGCCGAGCAGGAAGCCTGCGTCGAACACGGCGCTGGCGCGGCCCCGCTGGTCGGCCGGCGCGATCGCCAGGAGTGTCGCCAGTGCGGATACCGAGAACAGCACTGAGCCGACGCCGCCGAGGCTGCGGAACACGAGCAGCTGCCTGTAGGACCCGGCGAACGCCGTCAGGGCCGAGGAGACCGCACATAGCAGCAGGCCGGCGACCAGGACTCGCCGTTCCCCGAAACGAACTCCGAGCCGGCCGCAGAACGGACTCGTGGTCAGCCGCATCAGCGCGAACAGGGCGACGAGCGCTCCGATCTGGGTGGGTCCGGCCCCGAACGTCGTCGCGTACACCGGGAGCACCGGGAGCACCAGTCCCAGGCCCAGCATGACGCAGCCACCAACGACACTGAGGACGTAGACCTCGCGAGGGAGACTCGGCTGGGCGGCGGCAACGGGTGGGACGCTGCCAGGGCCGGCCGCCGTCTGTCCGATCACAGGATGATGCTGAGCTTTCCGTGCTCGTACAACGTCTCGTGGTCGAGCACCACGACCCGTCTGCGGACCCGGAACGACTCGCCCTCGACGACGAGCTCGAACCGGTATTTTCCGACGTATGCGTCAGTGCGCCCGTGTCCGAACCGGTACACGATGACATTCGCCGCCACGTCGAGGTGGGTGTCCCGTTCGGTCAGGATCTCCACATTGCTGATCGTCCGATTCGTCCGCGACCGAGGGTTCTCGCACCACACCTCACCGTTGAGGAGTTGTTCGATCCGCTGGCGCAGCCGGGCAGCATCGTCGTCGATGAGCCCGAGCGCGTCGGCCGTCTCTGCGCGGACGTCGGTGGCTGGCACCGAGTAGCGGATGTCGTCGGTCAGCATCTCGTCGTACCACTCGAGCAGGCGCCACTCGTCGAGCAGCCGCGCCTCGCGGAAAAGGAACTGGCTCACCCGGTGCCACAACCGCACCTGGGCCGCTTCGTCGACCGTCAGCTCGGTGGTCATCGTGGTTGTGCCCCTTGCATCTCGGCCCGGCGAGCGACGTCGAGGTGACCGTCGTCGCCGTGCATCAGCCGGTCCCACTGTCGCCAGAACTCGCGGGCGGGAAGCTCGTCGGTCGTCTCCGGGACCTCTTTGTTCATGCCGCGTGACAGGTCCGAGTAGCGGACCGTGCGGTTGAGATAACCCCGCTGGCACGACTCGATGATCTCGATGTCGTCGGGGGTGGCGAAGCCGGCGGGGCCGAGGAACGTCAGGTAGTGGCTCTTGCGGAGTTCCCGGATGTCCGGATCCTCGTCCTTGGGGGCGAGGGCGACCGAGGTGATGGCCATCTGGCCGGCGCCGATCGGGTCGATCTTGCGGATCGTGATCGCGATCGCGTCGATGATCATCAAGTTGGGGAAGATCAGCACCGCGCGATTGGTGCCGGTGATCCGTTCGGCGCGTTCGCCGCCGAACCGGTCGACGAACCGTGCGGCCGTCGCCTCGATCCGCGGCCGGACCTCGGCGCCGAACATCGGCGTCCAGTAGGCGAGCGGGCGGGCTGCCGCCGGTGGCAGCTCGTTGGCTCCATGCCCCAGTCCGAGGGCGCGGCCGAAGCCGCCTCGTCGTCGTGGTGGCACCGACCCCAGCGACTCCATGTAGCTGACGTAACGCTTGTGCAGGGCCCGGAAGTGGTAGATGTCGACGCTGTTCTCCATCATGAGCTTCCAGTTGGCCCGAGCCCCGTGCAGTTGCGCGCCTTGGATCACCTCCATCCCGACCTCGGACTGGTCGTCGATGAGATCGAGGTACTCCGTCGCGCCCGCCAGGTACTCGGTCAAGGTGCGCGGCTGCTCGGGATCGAAGGTGACGAACACGAAACCGCGGTAGCTGTCGCTGCGGTGCTGCGCGAGGCGGAAGTCCGCCTTCCGGAAGGCTGGCCCGTACCCGTCTGGGATCGGGACCCCGACCAGGTCGCCCTGGTTGGAGAACGTCCAGTCGTGATACGGGCACCGGAACGATTTGGCCTGCCCGGCCGGCTGCGAGCAGATCAGAGCCCCGCGGTGCGTGCAGCTGTTCGCGAACACCCGGATCACCCCGTCGGACCCGCGCGCCATGACCACCGGGCGCCCGCCGACGTCGCGTGCCACGTAGGAGCCCGGCCCGGGCACCTCCGATTCGTGCCCGACGTACAACCAGCAGCGATCGAAGATCCTGGTCATCTCCTGTGCGGCCAGGTCGTCGTCGGTGTAGGCGCGGCGATCCACCCGGAACGAGAGACGTTCAAGATCATCGACCACGATCGGGTCGCCCACCGGCCGCTGCAGTTCGATCGTCACTGCTGCCCCTTTCGCTGTAGCGTCTCGACCGTGCTGATGACCAGCTCGGCGGTGCGCACCGCAGAATCGCCGCACTCCGGCTGCGCGGCGCGCAGCCGGGCCCGGTAGTCCCGGGCGGGATCGAGCAGATCGGTGACAGCGTCAGTGACCGCCTGCTCGGTGACGCCGGCCGGCTCCAACACCGTCCCGAAGCCCGCGCTACCCACGAAGTACGCCTGGACAGGCTGATCCACGGCCAGCGGGATCACCAGCATCGGTGTCGTCGCCCGGATCGATTCCGCCACGGAGTTGTAGCCGCCGTGGGTGATGAACACGTCGGCGCGCTCGAGCACCTCACGTTGCGGCAGATACGGGGCGGTGAGCACGTCGTCGGGCAGCGCGAGCTCCTCGGCGAGATCTCCTACCGCGGCGATCACCTGTGCACCGGTCGCCGCCGCCCCGGTGATCACGGTGCGCAGCAGGTCCGGTCGCCGGTAGAAGATCGTGCCGAAGGAGACGTACACCACCGGGCGGTCGGGGTCGATCCGATCCAGGCCCGAGAAGGCGACCTCGTCGCCGCGGGTCCCCGCCGCACCCGGCAGCCCAACCAGCTGCACACCGTCGTCGGTGACCGCGTCGTCCCCGACGAGAGCAGGAATCGTCGGCATCACATTGAGAATCGGCGAACGCGCCGAATGAGTCCGGGTCGACCACAACACCCCGTGCCTGGTCAGATAGTCGCCGACCTGCTCGTCGTACGGCCAGCGACCTCGTCGATGCTCGCTGGGGCATACGCCACCCAGGTTGGCCCAGATCATCCCGTACGGCACGCCGGACGCCTGTGCGCCGGCCATGGCCGACGCCGTGACCGGCAGCGAATCGACAAGCACGAAGTCCGGTGCCGTCGCACGGAGCGCGTCAGCTGTCTGTTCTGCCACCGGTGATGACTGGAGCATCGGGCCGATCTTCGCCGGGTCGCCGCTCCACGGTGCCATCTCGACCTGCCCGATCGCGTGGACCTGCGCCTTGCCCAAGGCTTCGCGGCGCTGCTCGTCGAGCGCGCCACCGTCGGCGGACAACAGCAGCAGCGCAACCTCACTGCCGGCAGTTCGGAGCGCATTGACCACCGGAACATACGGGTTCAGGTGACCATGCTGAGTCGTGGTGAGGAGGGCGACGCGCATCAGATCTCCGATCCATCGAAAGAAGACGACGAACGGCAGAACTTCGCCCCCCGGACAGGCGAGAACGCCCGGCAGGCGAAAGGGACCGTCGACGTCCAGGTACTGCTACGAGGCTCTACGCATTCCCCACCATCGCTGATGGGATACATCGATCGGCGCCACTCGGAACAACCTCGAAACAACCGGGTTCACCACCCCAGTCAGTTTCGCAAAGCCTGCCGGGATGCGCGATCGATGTCAATGCCTCGCGCCTGTCAGCTACCACCATTCTGGACGCAACTTCGACCGGACTCCGGCAAGGTTGTCATTTGACCGTTTCAGGCGAGTCTGAATAGTTGGAGTGGCCGGTCTGGATTTCGGCTGTTGTGGCGCAGGGCTGCAGCGATGGTGGTGATGCCGGTCAGCCGGAGCAGGCCGATCGCCGTGTTGCGCGGAGTGGCCATGACGCGGGGTGCGTTGCCGGCGCGTAGGCGGCCGGCGTCCTCGACGTATGTGGTGTCGCGGATGCGGTGCAGGGTTTCGACAGTTGCGACACACCGCTGCCCTTGTGTGCCCGGCCGGATACGCACTAGGTTCATAACGACGGCAATCAATGGCGTGAACCGTGGGAACGGGAGTAAAGTTGAACGGCTTCGACGCCCGTCGCCGGGCCTGTCTCGTGGTGCCTACCAACCGGGAGTGCTCCGCGACGTTGACCGAGGTGATCGCCGAGGCGGACCATGCCGTCCGCCGTTGCGGCACCGACGTCCGCCTGCTGGTCCTCGACTCGTCCGACGCGTTCGCGGCACACGCCGAGGTGCTGGCCGGCTCCGGCGACGTCGTGCACCTCGACGAGACGCAGCAGCGCCGGTTTCTGCGACGGGTCGTCGAGCGGGCCAGCGTCACCCGGCCCGAGCTGCTGCTGGACCTGCTGCTGCCGGCCGAACTGTCGTACGGCGCCTGCACCAACCGGGCCTTCCTGATCGCGGCGGCGCTGAACTGCGAGTCGGTGCACCGCCGCGACTCCGACCTGTACTTCCAGACGTACGCCGGCCGGAAGGTCTTCCCCATCGAGGCTGAGCTGTCCGCGCTCGGCCGGCCCGCCCGTGACGTGACAGCCACCGAGGACCATCTCGACCCGGATCGCCACGACCTGACCGTGGCGATGGCCGGTGCCTCGTTCGTCGGCGAGATGTCGGTCGACATCGAGGACGTCCGCGACCACGAGGCCTACTACGACCTGGTCAGCCTCTGGGCCGCGCCGGGCAGCACCGAGGCGGAGAAACGCGCGCTTGTCGACGAGTCGTTCACCGGCAGCGCGCCGTTCGAGGGCGACCGGACGCTGCTGTCGGTCGTCGACCCGATGCGCGTCGACATGCACAACATCGCCTTCCACGGCCTGCACGAGCGGGTGCCGCTGCCACCGGCCACCAACACGATCGGCAGCGACTATTTCCTCATCCACGTGGCGCACCGGGCGGGGCTGCCGGGCCTGCTGCATAACCGGCACATCGTCAACTTTCACACCGCGGAACGCAAGAGCGACGCCGGGTTCCGGGCGTACCAGATGCGGTTCGCCAAGTTCATCCTGTCGATGTACTACTTCCACTTCATCTACCAGCGGATGACCACCGACGACCCGCGTGACATCGCCGCGATCGTCCGGGAGAGCACCTGGCAGCCACGCGGGCCCAACGAGGAGACCGCCGAACTGCTGGAAAAGGCGTACCGGCGACTCGGCGGCCGGTTCGCCATGGTGGCCGACCAGGTCCGGGAACGCCGCGACACGCTGCTGCTCGAGGCTCGCCGCGACATCGAGGAGTACGCACTGTTGATCGACGACTGGGCAGCCCTGATCGCGGCCGCCCGCGAGACTCCCCTGCACCATGGCTGACATCGCGCGGTCCCCCGCCCGTCAGCGAATCTCGCCGGCCCCGGCCGACGGCCCCGGCGCCCCTCGCATCTCCCGCGACCTCGATCGGTAGGCCCCGCCTTGTCGTTCCGCCGCTCCCAGCTGTCGATCGCCGTACTGTTCGGCGCCCTCGGCTTCCAGTACTCCACCTGGGCCGCTCGCATCCCCGCCCTGGCCGAGCGCCTGCACCTGTCACCGGCCCAGGTGGGTGTCCTGCTGCTGGCCGCCGGAGCCGGCTCGGTCCTGGCATTCCCCCTGGTCCCCAGGCTGATGGCGCGGTACGGTTCCCGCCGCCTCGCCGCGGCGGCGATCCTGACCCTGGCCGCGGCCCTCGCCGGCCTGGCCGTCGCACCCACCTATCCCCTGCTGCTGGCGGTGCTGCTGGCCGACGGCGTGGCGGTCGGCTGCCTGAACGTGGCGATGAACGCTCAGGGCGCGCTCCTGGAGAACACGTCCGGGCGCAGCACCATGGCGAAACTGCACGCCACGTTCAGCGGCGGCATCTTCGGCGCGGCCCTGCTGGCAGCCCCGGTCACCGCCGTAACCGCCTCGGTCACGCTGCACTTCCTCCTCTGCGGCGTCCTCCTGCTCGCCCTGCTGGTCGCTGCCTGGCCCGGGTTGCTCGACGGGGACCTGCCACCGGCGCCGAAACCGGCGGGCGGCACCGGCCGGGCCGTGCCCGCCGGAGGCGTCCTCCTGCTGGGCTTCACCATGCTGTTGGCGACCGTCACCGAGGGCGCGATGACCGACTGGTCCGCCCTGTACCTGAAGGACGTCGCCCACGCGCCCGGCCACCTGCTCCCGCTGGGCATCGCGGTCACCTCAGGAATGATGATCGTCGCCCGTCTCTTCGCGGACGGTTGGCGCGACCGGTGGGGCGACAAACGGGTCGTCGTCACCGGCTGCCTGCTGGCCGGCACCGCGCTGGCGCTGGCCCTGGCGGCTGGCGGCCTCTACCCGGCTCTGGCCGGATTCGCCTGTGTGGGCCTTGGCATGGCCGCGGTCAGCCCTTGCCTGTACGTTGCCGCCGCCCGGCACGGCTCGTCCGCGCTGTCCGTCGCCGCCGCGATGAGCACCACCGGCCTGCTCCTCGGCCCGCCGGCGATCGGCTTCGTCGCCGAGGCCACCACGCTGACCTGGGGCCTGGCCATGGTGGCCGGCACCGCCTTGCTGATCATTGCGTGCGTCCTCCCGGCCCGGTGGTCACTCGTGACCGGCCCCGCGTCCGAGGCGACCACGCGGGCCGGCGCCGGACGTCAGGCGCCGTTACCGGCTTCGGCTTCTCCTTCGGCAGGCGGCAACGCACCAGGGCGAACGGCATAGCAACCCATTGACAGGTTCATGACCTCCCCCGTTGCGGGGGCCGGGAAATCACTTATTGGCGGTGATGCTGCGGGACATGTAGACGGCGCCGGGGCCGTATCCGGCCGGCACCGCAACGCCGGGCTGGGGCCGGAATCCGTGCGCGGACCAGAACCCGGTGGTGCCGCCCACCGCCACCAGCGAGATCCGGTCGAACCGGGATGAACGGGCGGCGTTGGTGAGGTGCCGCACCATGCGCCTGGCCCAGCCGCGACCGCGCAGACTCCCACCGACGACGATGTCGTGCAGATGCAGGTTGGACGAGTGGTGTGCGGCTTCCTCGGCACGGGCCGGGTCCGGGAACTGGAAACGCGGGTAGGGCAGGGCGAGCAGGTACCCGCCGACACGTCCGCCGACCTCCAGGACGAACGAGGTCGACGGCGAGACACGGGCGCGGGATTCGAGCACGGCGCGGGACTCGGACAGGCCGATTCCGCCGTACGCTTCGGTTTCCAACGCGGTGATGCCCGGCCAGTCGCCCGGCCGGATGGAGCGCAGGCGCTCGGCCCGGACGGCGACGCAGGGCAGCGGGGCGAAGCCGTTGAAGCCCTGCGTGGCGTAGCCCACGGTGTACGCGCCGGCGGAGTGGATCCACACCGGATCGCCCGAGGCGAGAGCCGCCGGCACCGGCACCGCCGCACCGCCGAACGTGTCGTCGCTGTCACAGGTGGGGCCGGCGACGACGGCGGGGACGGTCCGGCCGCCGCGCCGGGTCGGGAATTCCAGGCGGTAGCGCAGCTGGTCGGCCTCGTAGAGCCCATTGAAGCGACCGCAGCTCAGGTAGAGCCAGGGCTGCGGTCGCTTCGTCAGTCGGGCGACATGCGCACGGATCACGCCGTGGTCGGCGACGAGGTACCGCCCCGGCTCGATCACGAAACCCAGACTGTCGCCGGCCAGCTCGCGTAGGCGGTCGACGCCGTCCCGGATCGCGGCGAAGATGCCTGCGGTCGGTGGGGTCATCGGGGAGCCGTCGCGGTTCAGGTAGCCGTGCGCAGGCAGGCCGCCGCCGAGGTTGAGGCGATCCACATGAATACCGCGCTTGAGCAGTCCGAGCACTGCGGTGGCCAGGCCGTCGAGAGCCTCCCGCCAGCCGGCGACGGTCATCTGCTGCGAGCCGGCGTGGAGCGAGAGACCGGCCGGGACGAGTCCGAGGCGACGGGCCTCCTCGAGCACGGCGGCCGGGTCGGTCGCGCCGAACTTGCCGGTGAGGCCCCACACCGCTCCGGTGCCGCTGGTCGTCAGACGGCAGTACACGCGGGCGCCCGGAGCATGCCGGGCGACGGCACGGACGTCCTCGGCGCTGTCCGTGGCGAATGTGGTGATGCCGTGCTGGTGCGCTGCGGCGATCTCGGCGTCGGACTTGACGGTGTTGCCGTAGTGCACGCGTTGCGGGGCAACGCCGGTACGCAGGGCTTGGCGGATCTCGCCCGGACTGGCGGCGTCGAAGCCGGCGCCGCGGTCGGCCAGGCAGGCGAGCACCTCGTCCACCGGGCACGCCTTCATGGCGAACCGGACCTCGATGTCGGGCAGCTCGGCACGGAGGGTGTCGTACTGCCGCTCGATGCCGGTCAGGTCGTAGACAATCTGGTCGTGGCCGGCGTCGCGCAAGGCCGACCGTAGGTGTTCCGGTTCAGACATGGGTGTTCACCCCCGTGATAATGGCAAGAAGAATTTACCATCATCACTGCCTTGGTAGGGCAAACAATGTGCCTCAGATTGCCAGTTATTGCCGGTCAGGCACCGACGCTCTGATATCCGCGCACCTGGTTGCGCCACCACCGGTAGGCGACGAGGAACCAGCACAGGCCGACCAACGGCGCCGCGATCGCCACCGCCCCCGGAACATGCAGGTCCCCGGTCCGCCCGAGGAGCACACCGGCCGGCAGGTAGGCCACCACGGCGACCGGCACCACCCAGGTCAGGGCCCAGGTCATCGCCGGGCCGAAGATGCTCGTCGGGTACGACCCGAACATCAAGTAGATGCTGTCGGCGAGACGGCTGGCCGCCCAGGTCTGCACGAACCGGAAGCTCAGCGACGAGACGCACACCTTCGCGGCCCCCTCGGCCAGCGCTCCGCCGATCACGGCGAATATCAGGTACAGGATGTGCACCGGTGAGAAGTCGATCGAGACCAGGTTGACCGCGAGGACGAACATGACGACCGCCGCGAGCACGTCGCCGATCACGTTCATCTGGAACCGGGTGGTGATGACCTGGAGGAACGGGTTCAACGGGCGGACCAGATAGCGGTCGAAACGCCCTTCGCGGATCGTGCCGTCCATGAACTCGAGTTGGTGGAAGGGCACCGCCCAGGCCGCGTGCGCGAGCAGCCGCAGCGCGTAGAGGAACGCCACCTCGCCGAACGTCCAGCCGGCGATGGTGTCGAAGGTCCGCAGCATTACCCAGACGAACGCGATGCCGCTGCACTGGTAGACCACCCCGAGCACGCACATCAGCAGGAAGTTGAGCCGGTACTGGCGTTCGGCGCGGATGGCGATCCGGTAGAGCTCCAGGGTGAGCCGGAGGTCGTTCATCGCCGTCACCCGCCCTGCACCACGACGCGGTGCTGCGCCCGGGACCAGACCAAGCGGGCGACCAGCGCGAGCACGGCGATCCACACCAGCTGGACGCCGATCGCGCGGATCGCATCGGCGCCCTCCAGGTGCCCAACGTAGATCGCCACCGGCGTGTAGGTCGTCGCCTGGAACGGCAGGTGCTCGGCAACCGTGCGCAGCAGGCCCGGGAAGTAGCTCAGCGGCACGAAGACACCGGCGAAGAACTGGCTGATCAGGGAGAACAGCATCATGGTCCCGTTGATCTCGGTGGTCCAGAACGCGCTGAGGCAGATCATCAGGTTCAGCATGACGGCGACGCCGATGCCGCACAGCAGGCTGACCAGCCACAGGCCGAACGCCGCCGGGGAGGCGGGCGCGCCGAGTGTGCCGATGATCGCGACCACCGGCAGCGCCACCACGGCGAACGTCGTCATCATCAGTGCGCTGCCGACCAGCTGGGCGATGACCTGCGGGATGAACCCGGCGGGACGCAGCAGGTCGAAGGCGATCCGCCCCTCGCGGATCCGTTCCCACAGGTAGGAGCAGACCGTGGCGTCCTGCACCGCCCACCCCTGCAGGTTCGCCAGCGTCAGGTAGAGCAGCATCTCGGACAGGGGGATCCCGTTGACTGTCCCGGCGTCGCCGTACAGCGCGGTCCAGACCCGGCTGAGGATGAAGATCTGGACGATGACGATGCCCAGGGTGAAGACGGCGTTCTGACGGTAGGTCAGGGCCGTCTTCATCCGGCTTCGGATGATCTGAGCGTACGCGGGAACGTTGCGCCACGGCCCGTCCTGGCGGGTGGCGGCTCCGACCGGCATCAGGCGGCCCCGCGGTCGCCGTAGAGGGTACGGACCACGTCCTCGAGGTCGGGTTCGACGATCGTGAGGTCGGCCAACGGGCATTGCTCGTTGACCGCGGCGATGATCTCCTGGGCGCTGACCCGGGCCGCCTCGAAACGGACCCGGAGCACACCGTTCTCCTCGGAGATCACCTCGCCGGGGATGCCGGAGGACCGCAGGGTCCCGGCCCGGGTGCCGGCCGGCACCGGTTCGGCGGCGAGCTGGGCGACCAGGATGCGGTGCGGGGCGTACCGGGCCTTCAGGTCGGCGAGCTTCCCGTCGTACAGCACCCGCCCGCTGTCGATCACCACGACCCGGTCGCACAGCGTCTCGACGTCGACCAGGTCGTGCGTGGTCAGGACCACGGTGGTGCCGTTGTCCCGGTTCATCTCGGCGACGAAGTCCCGCATCCGGACCTTGGCGACCGCGTCCAGGCCGATCGTCGGCTCGTCGAGGTAGAGGATGCGCGGCTCGTGCAGCATGGCGGCGGCGAGGTCACCGCGCATACGCTGGCCCAGGCTGAGCTGGCGTACTGGCTGGTGCAGGAACGGCGTGACGTCCAGCAGTTCGACCAGGCGGTCCAGGTTGCGGCGGTACGTGGCGTGCGGCAGCCGGTACAGCTTGCCGAGCATGGCCAGCGAGTCGATCAGGGGCAGGTCCCACCAGAGCTGGCTGCGCTGGCCGAACACCACGCCGATGTGCATCGCGTTGCGTTCCCGGTCGCGCCAGGGAACCGTGCCGTTGACCTCCAGCAGACCGCCGGTGGGGACCAGCACGCCGGTCATCATCTTGATTGTGGTGCTCTTGCCGGCGCCGTTCGGCCCGAGGTAGGCGACCAGCTCCCCGGCCGACACCGTGAAGTCGACGCCGTCCACCGCCCGGGTCTCCTCGTACTGCCGGGTCACCATTGTGCGCAACGTGCCGAGGGGACCGTCGAAGCGGCGGGGCCGCCGGAAGTGCTTGGTCAGGCCCTCGGCACGGATCACGGGTGGCACGCGGTATCCCCGGTCGGCGCGGTGATCCGGTGGGCGGCCAGGATCGCGGCGCGGTCCTCATCGGCCGGGCGGTTGAAGTACGACAGTTCCCGCGGCGAGTCGAGACACTGGACGGTGGCGGCGAGCTCGCTGTCGCCGGTGTGGTCGAGCACGAGCAGATCCGCGTTCTTGGCCCGCTCCGGCAGACCGGACAGCACCTCGGCGAGGTTGCCTGTGTTGACCTCGATCAGCTCGTAGTTGGCACGTTCTGGCAGCCTGCCGTCCAGGGCCCGCACCGCCGCCTCGAAACGACGGCAGCACTCCAGCCAGGTGAGGTCGCCATTCACCCGCTTGAACACGCGGTCCATCACCCACTGCGCGATGACGGCGGGGTCGTTCGGGTATTTGCCGGTGAACCGGACAAGGTTGGCAAGCCACTCCCGGTACATGTCTTCGTTCAGGATTTGGGGATGCTGGTGGAAGACGATGGTGTCCCGGCTGTACGCGAACGAGAGCCCCAGCCGGTGCAGGCGGTAGCCGAGCTCGCTGTCCTCCAGGCCCCAGCCGGTGAAGCTCTCGTCGAAGCCGCCGGAGGCGAGCAGGTGCTCGCGGCGCACCGAGACGTTGCAGCTGAACGTGAAGTGCCAGGCCGTTGCCAGGTTGTTCAGGTTGTCCGACAGCACGGCGAACACGTGGTCGCGCAGGTCCGCGCCGGCGAGCGGGACCAGCTCCGCCCAGGCCTCGGCGGTGTCCGGGCCGTCCGGGTCGATGTCCACGTCGGAGAACCAGCCGCGCGGCCCGGTGACCACCAGGTCCGGTCGACGGCGGTGGTAGTCGAGGTGGGCGGCCAGGGCGCCTGGCGGGAGAAGCACGTCGGCGTCGACGAGCACCACGACCTCGCCGGTGGTCTGCCGGATGCCGTGGTTGCGTGCCGCGGAACGCCCGGACGCGGCGGTCCGGGGCAGGAAGTGGTAGCGCAGGTCGAAGGTCAGGCCGGGACGGCTCGCCACGTCCTGGACGACGTCCGCGGTGCCGTCGTCGGAACCGTCGTCGACGACCACCACCTCCAGCGTGTGCTCACCGCCCAGGTCTTGCCGGGTCAGGGTTGCCAAGCAGGCACGTAGCTGTGGACCGTCGTTGTACGAGGGGATGACGACGCTGACCTTCATTTCCCAGCTTTCCCTGTCGGTGGCTCGCGGCAAACGCCAGCGGATCACCGCGATCGATCCGCTCGTGGAGCATACCCGAGCCCCTGAATGCGTCAAAGGTCCACGATGGATCGTAAACCGGATGCAATTCGGTTATCGACAGAGATCCATTAGGGCAGTAGTATGCGTCCAGCTCGGCCATACACGGGGAGGTACGCCGATGCGGCGACGTTTTGCGGCAGTCAAGCGACTTTCTCGAGGAACCGCGCAAGCGAACGTCCAGCGCCACGCCGGTCCCGGGAAAGCCATGATGCCCGTATGATTCTCACTGGTCCACAAATCATCGATTCCACGACGAGCGGGCGTATCCGGATATCACCGTTCGAGGCTGCCCAGGTGAACCCGAACAGCTACAACGTGCGTCTGGGCAGCACGCTGCGCACGTACCAGACCGACGTCATCGATGCCTACCGGCCGAACCCGACGCGATCGATCACGATGGACAACGACGGCTACGTGCTGCGCCCCGACGAGCTGTACCTGGGGCACACCGTCGAGGAGGTCGGTTCCGACTACTACGTTCCGCTGCTGTTCGGCCGTTCCTCGGTCGGCCGACTCGGTCTCTTCGTGGAGATCACCGCTCCGATCGGGGACATCGGCTTCCACGGCCAGTGGACCCTGATGCTCTCCCCGGTACGTCCGCTGCGGGTCTACCCTGGCATGAAGATCGGCCAGATCATGTTCTTCGAGTCGTACGGCGAAATCGAACTGTACTCCGGCAAGTACCAGCGGGCCGCCGGTCCCCAGGAGTCGCGGTACTGGCACGACGTTGTGGGGACGATGTGATCCTGACCGGACCGGAGATCCGCAAGGCCGTCAGTTCCGGTGACATCAGCATCGAGCCGTACGACGCCGGTCGGGTCTCGCCGAACGCGTACGACTGGCGGCTGGGCGACACGATCCGGGTCTGCGACTCGGACCTGGACGCGGCCCGGCCGTCGACGTTCGTCGAGCAGGTGATCCCCCCGGAGGGCATGGAACTGCTCCCGGGGAACCTGTACCTGGGCGTGACGCACGAGCGCACCCATTCCGAGCTGTACGCCCAGTTCATCAACGGTGACCACAGCCTCGGTGCCCTGGGCGTGTGGGTGCACGTGTCGGCGCCGCTGGGCCACACCGGTCACGGCATCCGCTGGACCTTGGAGATCCGGGTGGCCCGGCGTACCCGGATCTATCCGCGGATGACGTTCGGGAAGATCATCTTCCTGCGAACCAGCGGCGCGATCGTCAGCTACCAGGACATCGGGCAGAAATACATCGCCAGCACCGGTATCGACGTGTCGCGCCTCTACGAGGAGATGCGGTGAGGATCCTCACCGGGATCGACCTCCCGTACGGCACGCCGGGCGGCAGCGTCGAGCTGCTGCTCGACCTCTACCTCGGCGACCGTCCGCTGATCCGGTCGGACGTTTTCATGCTGGCACCGGCGGATCCCGGGGTTGCCGTCCCCGGGACCGGGCCCGTGGTGCTGGAGGTGGAGGGCAAGACGCTGGACGGCACGGCGTTCCGGGCGTACACCGAGAAACTCGCCGCAGCCGTGGGCGAGCGTTTCGAGCCGGGGCAGCACGACGTCCTGCACCTGCAGCACCTGGCGTTCGGCGCCACGCCCGCGCTGCGGCGCGCGTTCCCCGGTCTGCCCGGGATCGCCGTCGTGCACGGCACCGACCTGCTGTTCGCCGAGAGCCACCCCACCCAGGCCGAGGTGCTGCGGCAGACCGCCGCCGAGGCGGACGCGGTCGTCGTGCCGACCCTGGCGATGGCCGACCGGCTGATCGCCCTGGGCGCGCCGCCGCGCGGGCCGGTCGTGCACATACCGTGGGGCGTGCCGGACGCGTTGATCGCCGCCGGGGCGGGCGAGCCCCGCGACCGGGAGGGGCCGCTGCGGATCCTGTACGCGGGACGGCTGACCGCCGAGAAGGCAACCGCGCCGATCCTCGCCCTGGTCGCCGGGCTGGACGGGGTACGGCTGTCGGTCGCGGCCCCACCCGGGGAGTACGCGCGACTGGCCGCCACCCACGACCTCGGCAACGTCTCCTACCTGGGCTGGAAGTCGCGTCCCGAGCTGTGGCGCGAGTTCCGCCGCCACGACCTGCTCGTCGTCCCGTCACTGCGGCTGGAGGCATTCGGCCTGGCCGCCGTCGAGGCGCAGGCCTGCGGTCTGCCGGTCGCCTTCCAGGCCGTGCCCGGTCTCTCCGAGGTTCTCGCGGACAGTGCCGTGGCCGTGGACTTCACCAGTCCCGCCGACGTGGCTGCGCTGGTCGGCCGGCTCCGGCGCGACCCGGCGGTGCTGGACGACCGGCGCGCCGCCGGGCTGGCGAACAGCGCCCGTTTCCCGGTGTCGGCGACCGCGGCGGCGCTGCTCACGCTCTCGGCCGAGGTCGCGCGCGCATGACCAGCGGCTGCGTTTTCTGCGCGATCGCGGCCGGCACGCACCCGGCTCCCATGGTGTACGAGGACGAGACCACCGTGGCGTTCCTGGACATCACGGCGGTGACGCCGGGGCACACGCTGGTGGTGCCCCGCCGGCACGCGGCCGACCTGTGGGAGATCCGGCCGCAGGACTGGTCGGCGGTCGCCCGGACCGCACACCGGATCGCCGCGCGGATCCGCTCGGAGCTGGACCCGGACGGCCTGACGCTGTTCCAGGCCAACCGCGAGGCCGGCTGGCAGGACGTCTTCCACCTGCACCTGCACGTGGTGCCCCGGGCCACGCACGACCGTCTGCAGCGGCCGTGGGTGGCGTCCCCGGTCCCGCTGGAGAGGCTGGAGGGCATGCGGCGGCGCCTGGACCTGCGGACGACCGCCGGCGGTTGACCCACCGGAGGCGGCGGCCGGGTGGACCCGGCCGCCGCTTGGTGGGTCAGTTCTGGTCGCCGTGCGCGGCCAGACGTTCCGCCTCGACGGCCTCGTAGAGGGCCTTGATGTTGGAGCTGCCGAACGTCTCGGCGCCGCACCGCTCGATCAGTTCGAAGAACAGCGTGCGCCGGTCGTGCCCGGACTGCGTGAACAGCTGGAACAACTGGCCGCCGTGGTCCTCGTCGACCAGGATGTTCAGCTCCCGGAGGTCGTCCAGCCGGTGCTTGCGCAGTTGCAGGCGTTCCCCGATCCGGTCGTAGTAGGCCCCCGGCGTGCGGAGGAACCGGACGCCGCGGTCGGACAGCGCCCGGACCGCACGAGTGATGTCCTCGGTCGTGAACGCGATGTGCTGCACGCCCGCCCCGCCGTGGTTCTTGAGGAACTCGTCGATCTGGCCGGGATCGGCGTTCGGGTCCGGCTGGATCATGGTGAAGGTGATCCGGCCGGTGCGGCTCTGCACCACCTGGGAGATCATCGCCTGTGAGCCCACCACGATGCGCTCGGCGAAGATGTCGTCGAACCCGAAGGCCGACCGGTAGAAGTCCACCGCCCAGTCCAGCTGACCCGTCCCCAGGCAGATCGCGAAGTGGTCCATCGTGTACAGCCGGGAGCCGTCGCCGGCCGGGTCGTCCCCGGAGGCGGGCAGCGCACGGAAGCCGGGAAGCAGGCCGGTGCCACGCCGCTGGACGAGTGTGTGCACGACGTCGCCGAACCCGGAGACCACTGCGGTGGCGGCCACGTCACCGCAGTCGCCGTGCTCCCGCGGCTCGGCGATCACCCGGGCGCCGCCCGCCACGACCTGCGCGTACGCGGCGCGTACGTCCGAGGTGCCGAAGGCGATGTCGGCGACGCCGTCGCCGTGCGCCAGCACGTAGGCCGCGGCGGGATGCCCCTCGTCGGTCGCCTCGGTCAGCACCAGGCGCATGTCGCCCTGGACCATCAGCACCGAGCGGAAGCCCTGCGCGGGCGACCCGGCCACGGCCACCTCCCGGAATCCGTAGTGGTCGTGCCAGAGCGTGGTCTGCCGGTCCAGGTCCTGGACGTACATCACCACGTGGTCCAGCTCGAAGTCGTCGATCACGTCGTTATCTCCCTGTCGAACTCGGTGGAGGGGTCACCAGGGGTCCACGCCGAGCAGCCGGCGGCCGAGCGGCGTCATGGCGGCGAGCTGCGCCGGGCCGAACCCGTTGGCACCGGGCCGGTCGCCGGGGCGCTCCCCCAGGCCCCACGGCGCGTCGTCGCGGGAGTAGCGCAGGAACTGGGCCACCCGGGTGGTGGGGTTGCGGTTGTGCGACGCCGCGTGCGGCATCAAGTGGTGCATCAGTACGAAGTCGCCGGCCGACCCGGTCACCTCGACTGTCTCCAGGCCGGGGATGTCGCGCCACTTGTCGTGCAACTGCCGGCTGGCCGGGACACCCCGGGCGTTCTGCTCCACGAACCGGTGACCGCCGGGGACGACGTGGATGCCGCCGCCGCCCGGCTCCACGTCGGTGAAGTAGAAGCACCCGCCGATCTCGATCTCCTCCGGTGTGAAGAGGAAGTCGTCGACGTCCTCGGGCACCGCCGGGTCGAGGTGCAGGCGCTGACTCAGTTCGCCGGCCCGCTTCGCGTCGTTGCGCAGCGTAATGGCCAGTGAGCCGTCCCGGACCAGCAGGCGCTCGGAGCCGAGCAGCTGGGTCATCACCGCGTACAGCCGTTCGTTCTGGAACAGCGGGATGAAGTCCGGGCCGTCGAAGGCCTGGACGCCGGGGGCCTGGAAGGGTTTGAGCCGGCCGTCGAAGGCCTGCCAGTGTTCCGGTATCCGCAAGTCGCCGGGCAGCAGGTTCCGGATCAATTCGGCGTAGTGCCGGGCCTCGTCCGGGTTCAGGGCGCCCCGAATGATCAGGAAACCGTCGGACCGGAAACGGTCGACCTCCTCCGGGGTGATGACGGGTTCGGTGGTGACGGGCATGCGTTCTCCGTTCGATCGGTGATCTCGTAGCGGTCCGGGATGATCAGCAGGGCGCCGGTCCCGACCGCGGGAAGCAGACCGGCACGCAGGTCGTCAGGGCGGGGATTCGTGCCGGGAGCGGCTACGACGTGGGCAATCAGCCGTGCCTCGTCACCGGGGTCGGGGAGCACCTCGGCACGGACGACGTCGTCCCGCTCACACAGCATCCGGCTGATCGGGCCGGTGTCGATCCAGCGGCCGCCGGCTCGGATCGCGGTGCCGGTGCGCTGCGGTGCGCTGAGCCCCGTCTCCTCGGCGATCCGTCCCGGCTCGCTGTCCCGGCCGTCCGCCCGGCGGACCAGCATCAGTTCGATGCCGCGGAGCAACGCTGCGGCATCACCGGGCGGCAGCGCCTCGGCATCGCCGTGGATCGAGAGCCGTCCGGTACGGGCGTCCGCCCAGCGCATCGACAGGCTGGCCGCGTACTCGTAGGAGACCTCCCCGGTGGTGGAGCCGGTGATCGTCGACTCCCGCGCCGGCAGCGGCCTGGTGGCCTCAGCCAGCAGCGAGGTCCATCCCTGCGGCGGCGGTACGAAGTTGAACGCCAGGTCCGGGGTTAGGCACACACCCCGGCGTCGTTGTGCCCGGTCTCGTTCCGCGATCAGGTCCTGCGGGTCGTACCGCCCGTACACGGGGTAGCCCTCCACGAGGGCTCGTTGTACGTCGGCGGCGTACGTCCGCAACGTCCGGCCGGCGCCGGACAGGGTGACCGGGACGCGCTGCGCCGTGGCGCACAGGGTGAGCCGCAGTTCCCGGTTGTGCCGGTTGTCCATCGAGACGTTGACCGTGCAGTCGTCCTGGTCGCTGCGGACGCACATCAGCTGGGTGAAGGCCGCCAGGATCAGCGCCGACGGTAGCGCGTCGCCGGCCGCGACCAGCCGCGCGAACAGCCGGTCGGCATCGGGGATCTCGAGTGTCCGCCGGTAGTACCGGCCGTCGGCCGTGGCCCCGGGCGGCCGGCGCGGGTGCATGCGCGGCGGGGCGGCCGCGAAGTGGCGGCGGAGCATCTCGGCGGCCCGTTCCCGGTCCCGCGTGCCTCGCGGTCCGGCTTCGAGGGCGGCGGCCGCGAGCGGCTGGATGCCCTCCGCGCCGCCCAGGACGTCCGGACCGGCGGGCTCGCCGAGGATCCGGCTGGTCTCCTGCTCGATCACCTGGTGGAAGGCGGCGTCGACGGCGACGTTGTCGGCGACCATGCCGAGCCAGCCGCGGTCGGCGGTGCGCAGCAGGAAGAACCGGGCCAGCAGCGCGCCCGGGCGGCCCTGCTGTTCCCGCCGGAACTCCTCGGCCAGCGCGGCCATCCGGGGCTTGAGCTCGTCGGGCGTGTCCAGGTCGACCACGCGGAGCGGGTGGCCGGTGTCGTGCAGGACCTGCCGTGGCTCGCCGTCGATGTGGTCGATCGAGGTGCGCAACACCTCGAACCGGGCGGCCAGGGCGGCCACCAGGCTTCGGGTATCGGCCACCGAGGGGCTGGGCAGCACGTGTACGCCTTCGGCGAGTCCCTTCTCGAGGTGCCACTGGAACTTCTGTGCCCTGGTCAGGTTCATCGCCGTTCCTCCGGCCGTCCGGTGGATCTCCCGTACCGCCTTTCAGAGCAGCAAGGTCCGGTGGTCGCGAACGAGTTCGGCAAGACGGCGCACTCCTTCATCGGTCTCCTCGGCGGACAAGGCGCTGCACGATGGCCGGATTGAATTGCGGCCGCCGTCGCCGAGGTAAAAGAAACTCGTCGGGGTCTACAGGACGCGGTATTCCGCTGCGGATGTCTCCAGCAGTTTCTCGTCGGTCGTCTACGGAACGTCGACGACCATGAAGAAACCGCCGGCGGGTGTGTGCCAGCGTGCGCCGGACCATTTGCCCAGATGGCGTTCCAGCGCGTTCTCCAGCGCCTGGAGGCGGTAGAGTTCGATCTTGGAAGGTTTGGCGCGGCGCAGGCTGCAGGTCCGCGTCCACCGAGAGCTCGGACCCGCTACCGCCCTCGAGGTAGTCCCCGTTGTGCGCCGCGACCCGGTCGCGTGCCCGAGCCCGGTAGTCCTCCACGCACACGATCGCCATGCCCGTCCCCCGTTCGTCCGTCCACGATTGACTCCAGTACGCATGCCAGCCCGTCCTCGGCGCAGGTCCCGGTCACCTCGCCGGCGGCCGCCCGTACTTCGGCGGGCGCCTGCCCCATCGCCACCCCGCGCGCCGCCCAACGCACCATCTCCAGGTCGTTCACGTGATCGCCGACGGCCACGGTGGCGTCCGCACCGACGCCCAGGGCGATCCGCAGGCCCTCCAGCGCGGAGGCCTTGGAGACACCGGGCGGGCCGACCTCCGACCCACCCGTGCGGCCCGTGGTGTCGTCGACCGGGGCCAGGCCCAGCACTGCGGCGAGCGCCACGAACCGGGACCGGGCCATCCCCTCGACGATCACCCGCCGGGCGCCGTACGCCCCGGCCCGCTCCCACGACGTCACGGACACCGGCCCGGGCAGCTCACCGGCCGGGAACCCGGCGGTGGCCCGGAAGCCGTGCTCCCCCGGCGGTTCGACGGCTGCCGCGCAGCCGGACGGATCCCCGGCCAGGGCGGCCAGCAGCGGTCCCGGGTCGAAGATCCGCTCGGCGACCACGGCGTACCCGGCGCGGCTGTCCCCCTGCGCCCGCACGGTCACCGCGCCGTTCGAGCAGACCGCGTACGCTTCCGCCAGGCCGAGACCGCCGAGCACCGCGACCGTGGCCCGCGGCGACCGGCCGGTGGCGAGCACGACGTGGTGGCCCGCGCCGTGAACGGCGCGGATCGCCGCGTGGACCCGGGGCGAGACGGTCCCGCCGGGTCCGGTGATGGTGCCGTCCACGTCGAGCGCGATCAGCAGCGTCATCGCGGTGACCCCCGGTGCCGTCGGGCGAGATCGGCCGCGCCGACGAGACCGGCCAGGTTTCCCAGCCCGGCCGCCCGCAGCTGCGGTCCCGGCCATCCGCCCCGGTCACCGGACTCCTTGCGGTACGCCTCGAGCAGCGGGTCCATCAGCACGTCGCCGGCCTCGGCCAACCCGCCGCCGATCACGACCACCTGCGGGTCGAGCAGCTGGACGAGGTCCACCACACCACCAGCCAGCCACCCCGCGACCTGCTGGAACGCTCCCGTCGCCACGGGATCGCCCATCCGGGCGGCCGCGGCGACGGCCGTACCGTCGAGGAACCCGCCGTCCCGCGCGTACCGGACGAGGGCATGCCCGCTGGCGTACTGGTCGAGGCAGCCGTTGCGGCCGCACCCGCAGAGCCGCCCGCCGGGAACGGCGACCATGTGACCGGGCTCGGCGGCGGTCCCGGTCGCCCCGCGGACCAGTTCGCCGCCGAGGACGAAACCGCCACCGATGCCGGTGCCGACGGTCAGCATGATCATCGACTCGGTGGCGTCACGGGCCGCGCCGAACCGGAACTCTGCCCAGGCCGCAGCGTTGGCGTCGTTCTCCACCAGCACCGGCAGATCGGCCGCCGCCTCCAGGTGTGCTCGTACCGGCTCGTTCCGCCAGCCCAGGTGGGTCGCGAACAGGACGGTGGAACGGGTCGGATCGACCAGGCCGGCGGTTCCGACGCCGATCGCCGCCACGGGGAACCGCTCGCTGAGGTCCCGCGCCACGGCGACGACGACGTCCCGGAGCGCGTCCCCGCCGGCGGCGGGTGTCGCCCGGCGAATCGTCGAGATGATCGTCCCGTCCGCGTCCACGACGCCGCCGACCACCTTGGTCCCCCCGATGTCCAGGCCGAGGGCGAGCGGTTCCGCGGTCATGCCGCGGTCACCGCCAGGGAGAGCCGGCGGATCGTCGGATGCTCGAAGATGTCCTTGACCGTCACCGTCCGGCCGGTGGCCTTCTCCACCGCCGTGGCCACGTGCACCGCCGCCAGCGAGTCGCCGCCGAGTGCGAAGAAGTCGTCGTCGGGATGGACGTCCTCCACGCCGAACGTGTCGCGCCAGAGCTCGGCGAGCATCGCCTCCAGCTCGCCGGCCGGACCGTCGGCGGTGTCCGGGGCCGGTCCCGCACGCTCGAACTCCGGCGGCGGCAGCCGGTCCTGGTCCAGTTTGAGGTTGCCGGTCAGTGGGATGTCCGCGACGACGGTCAGCGTGGCCGGGTGCTGGTGACCGGGCAGCGTCGCGCGGACGTGCTCCCGGACCGCCGCCACCAGACGCCTGCGCTCGGTGAGATCGCCGAGGTCGGCGGGGACCAGGTAGGCGTCCAGCCGTTTGTCGCCGGTCCCGTCCTCCCGGGCCACGACCACCGCGTCACGGACGTCCGGATGCCCGGTCAGCGCGCTCTCGATCTCGCCGGGTTCGATGCGGTAGCCGCGTACCTTGATCTGCCGGTCCTGGCGGCCGAGGAATTGGATCGTGCCGTCCGGCGCGATCCGGGCCAGGTCGCCGGTACGGTAGCGGCGCGCGCCGGGTCCGCCCTGCGGGTCCGGCACAAAGCGTTCCGCCGTGCTCTCCGGCCGGTTCAGGTAGCCACGCGCCACGCCCCTGCCACCGATCACCAACTCGCCCACCTCACCGTCGGCGACCGGCCGGCCCTCGGTGTCGGTCACCAGGACCTCGACATTCCGGAGCGGACTTCCGATGGGTACGTGCGGGGCGCTGCCGGTCATCACCGCCAGGTCCTGGAAGGTGGCGAACCCGGTGGTCTCCGTCGGGCCGTACAAATGGACGAGCCGTCCCCCGAAGGACTCGCGGGCGCGGACGCCGATGTCGGTTCGGACCGAATCGCCGCCGAACAGGAGCGTGTGGACGCTGTCGAGCGCCGCGAAGTGCTGTGGTTCGAGCAACCGGAAGACCGGACTGGTCAGGTGCAGGACGGTGACCCCGTCCCGGCGCACCTTCGCGATCAGGGAGGCCAGGTCGTCGCCGGCGAACTCGTACACCATGCAGGTTGCGCCGTTGACCAGCGGCGACCAAAGCTCGAAGGTGGACGCGTCGAAGGCCAGGGTGGCCAGCGCGGCGACCCGGTCGCCGGGGATGACCGTTACGTAGTTCTGGTTGCTCACCAGGTTCACCACGTTGTCGTGCGTGACCAGCACGCCCTTGGGCCGGCCGGTGGAGCCGGAGGTATAGATGACGTAGGCCGGGTCGCCGGCCGTGACCGGCACGTCCAGGTCGCCGGCCGGGTATCCGCGGAAGTCCTCCGGACGGTCGATCAGCACGACCGTCGCGTCGTGGGCCGGCAGCAGCCCGGCGGTCCGGCTTCCACAAACGACGACGGGCGCTGCGGTGTCCTCGATCATCATGGTCAGCCGGTCGGCCGGCCACGTCGCGTCCAGCGGGACGTAGGCGCCTCCGGCCTTCAGGACGGCGAGCAGCCCGGTCGGCATGTCGCACGTCCGGTCGACGCTGACCCCGACCGGGGTCCCCGGTCCGACGCCCAGGTCCTGGAGTCTGCGGGCGATCCGGTTCGCCCGCTCGTTCAGCTCCCGGTACGTTGTCGTCACGCCGCCCGCGATGACTGCCGGCTGGTCCGGAGCGGTATGCGCGTGGTGCTCGACCATGGCGTGCAGGGTCGTCCGCTGGTCCAACGGAGGCTCCGTTCTGGCGGCGATGCGCCGGTGTCGGTGGTGGTACGGCTGTCCCGTTCACGCCCTTGGCACGTTGTTGCCCGACTTGTCGTCAAGTTGCGTCGCCGGCCGCCCCAGGCGCAGCCGGATTGCCTGATTCCGGCAATGCGGCTGGCCTGCCACGACCGAAATACACCGATCTGCCTGGCTCGACGCCGTCGCCAAGATGCCTAATATAGATCGCGGTTCACGCCATATCCACAGAGGACTTTGGTGAGCATGGATCCCTGCGGAACGGCCGCGAGGCCCCGATCGAGACAAGGTTCATCATGCCGGCGCTCAGTATCGTCATGCCGTTCTACAACGTACGGCCCTATCTGGCCCGCGCCCTGGAGTCGCTCCGCATGCAGCGGCACACCGACTTCGAGGCCATCCTCGTCGACGACGGCTCGACGGACGGCAGCAGCACCATCGCGGCCGGGTTCGCCGACCGGGACCCCCGTTTCCACGTCGTCCGACAGGAGAACACCGGGCCCGGGCCGGCCCGCAACCGCGGCATCGCCGAGGCACGGGGCACCTACCTCGCGTTCGCCGACGGCGACGACGAGGTGCCGCCCGAGGCGTACGCGTCGATGATCCGTTCGCTCGAGACCACCGGCTCCGACATCGCGTGCGGACGGGTGCTGCGGTTCGTGGGCGAGGAACCGCCGTTCCTCTCCGAGCTGCACGAGGAGATCGGGCGGACCGCGGCCGGCCGGACGCACATCACCCGGTACCCGGCACTGGTCGCCAACCGTACGATGTGGAACCAGATGTACCGCAGGGCGTTCTGGGACGATCACCGGTTCGGCTTCGACGCGGTGCTGTACGAGGACATCGCGGTGTCGGCCGAGGCGCACGCGAGGGCGTCCTCGGTCGACGTGCTCGCGGACATCGTCTACCGATGGCGGATGCGGACCGCGCAGGAGACCACCTCCATCACCGGCGCGTTCGGCCACCCGGACAACGTCCTCGCCCTGATGAACGCGGTCGCCCGGACCAACGCGGTCTTCCTGGAGCTGGCCGCTGCGGCAAAACCGGCGCACGACAAACTCATGATCAGGTACGACTTCGAGGCGGTCCTGGTGGCCCTGCCGCAGGCCGGTCCGGAGACCCGCAAGATGATCCTGTCCCGGGTGGAGGAGTGCGTCGCCACCTTCCCGGCGGGCATCGCCGACGACCTCCCAGCCGAACTGCAGGATCGGTACGCGCAGATCCGCGCCCTGCTCGCCGACGCGTGACCTGCTGTCGTCCGTGCCGATGCTCACCGGCACGGACGACAGCAGGCGGCGAGCACCCCGGCCTCACAGATCGGCGATCCGCCATACGCCGATGGACTTGTCGGGGAAGCGCAGTTCGATCTCCTTGCCGTCCTCCTCGTACCGGTGCACCTCGGTGCACCGCTCGTCGATCAGCCGGATCGGCTCGGGCAGCAGGAACGGCGCCCGCCGCAGGTTGAGCGGCCGCCACCCACCGGCCTCGATGTCGGCGGAGTTCTCCGCACGATCGGTGAACGTGGTGGTCGCCAGGTACGTCGCGCCACTGCGCCGGATGTTGTCCAGCGCACGCAGCACATCGTCGTTGCCGAGGTGCACCAGACAGTCGCGGGAGAAGATCAGGTCGACCGGCGGCAGCGGGTCCCGGGTGAGGTCGACGACGCGGAACTCGCGGCCCGGACGACCGTAGCGTTCCCGGTTCCGCTCGACGAGCCAGGGCACGATGTCGGCACCGATGTAGCCGACGGGGCCCAGGTCGACCCGGGAGAACCAGAAGAAGTCGCCGCAGGGCACGTCGAGAATGCTTGTCACGTTCAGGTCGCCGAGCAGACCAGGGATCGCCGACCGCAGCGTGGCGGTCTGCGTGAGGTTCGAGCCGAGTCCTGACCGGGACTCGGCGTCGGCCACCGTCGGGTCGTCGTCGACCAGGGTCCAGTCACCGCTGGTGTAGATGCGGGTGAAGGTGTCCTGGAGCGTGCCGGCGCCGGCGCCGGCTTCCGGGAGCACCGCCGAGCCGTGTCGCGGCGACTCGTTCACATCGTCGGACATCTTTTCCTCCTGGGGCTGTCCGCATCGATTCCGAAAAGGGGAGGAGACATACCGCCGGGACGGCTGGTGCCGGGCTTGCCAGGCCACGGAGATAGCTGCGAAGTGCCGGCACCGTCACACGGCGCGTTCCCGGCCTCGGCCGCCCTCCCGGCGGCTCACGCCTGGCCGGGAATGACGGAACCCTAACAGATTCTCATGCTCATCGATGGCCGCGGTGGAAGGTGGTCGCCCATCGGTAGGTGATCCTGACCTGCCGGACGAGGCGTCGGTCGCCTACCGGGCGCCCGACATACTCCGGGCACGGCGATCCGTAGGCCCGGCGTGGCGGTCCGCGTCTGGAACGCGAGGAGGTGCCCGGGGACCTGAGCGCGGTGGCTGAGGCCGCCGCCGCGTGCGGTGTGTCCCTCGCTGCAGCCGGACGTGGGCAGGCCGCGGGCATCGTGACCAGATCGGCCCCGGCGCCGAGCGAGGGCGGACGGACTCTTCTCGCCCTGGCCCTCGGCGAGCCGACCCTCAGGATGCCGCCGCGCCGGAGGCTTCGGCCGGCTCGGGCGGTGACACGGCCGGCGCGACGAACCGGTCGCCGGCCCGGTGACAGCGGAACGCCGGCACGGCCAGCGCGACCACCATGGCCGCGATGGTGGCACCGCCCGCGAGAGGGAAGAACAGACGCGGGCCGAAGGCGTTGACGACGACACCGGCGATCAGCACCGAAACCGGGGCCAGGCCCATGACGCCGAACATGAGCACGCTCATGACCCTGCCGAGGACCTGGGCCGGTGCCCAGACCTGCAAAGTGGAGACCAGCTCGATGCCCGTGGCGGCATCACCGGCGCCGACCACGGCCATACAGACCACCGCGCCGGCCACGCCGCCGGCGTACGGCAGGGCGGCGAGCGCGAGGCCCATGACGACCGTGTACGCGAGCACCCGCATCATCGGACGGTCGGCCGCCCAGCGCAGGCGGGTGAGGAACGCGCCGCCGAGGGCGCCGAGCGAGAAGCCGAGCAGGATGCCACCGTAGCCGGCCGCGCCGAAATCATCGTGCGCGAGCGCGGGCAGGGCGACCTGAAGCGTGCCGGCGAACACCAGATTGAGGACGAACGCGGCGGCAAGGAGGGCATGCAGGAGCCGGCCGTGGCGCAGGACTGCGGCGAAACCCGGCGAGCGCTCGCCCGGCCCGGCCGCGCCCGCGGCGGGAACCGCGGGACGCAGGGCGAGCAGTGTCGCGGCAGAGACCGCGAAGGTCACACCATCGACGATCAGCGCCAGCCCGCTCCCAGTCAGGGCCACCACGACGCCGCCGACCGCCGGACCGAGCAGGGCACCGGTCTGGGTCAGCGCGGTGTACACGGAGTTCGCGGTGGGCAGGAACTTCTCGTCGAGCAGGCTCGGCATGATCGCGCGGGACGCCGGCAGGAAGGCTCCGCCGCACCCGCCGTGCAGGACAGCGGCCGGGATCAACACCCACAACGGGGTGTGCCCCGCCACGGCCAGCACGCCGAGGACGGTGGAGACGACGAAGCGTACGGTGTCGGCCACGGCCATCACCGGGCGTGGGCCGAGCCGGTCGGCGAGCGCGCCGCCCGCCGGAATGCCCACGGCGCGGGCGACACCGTACGCGGCGACCACGACACCCAACTCCGCGCTGCCGCCCCCCTGGCCGAGTATCAGCCAGGGCAGCGCGATCGCGTAGAACGCGTCGCCGATCGACGAGGTGAACTGACCAGTGACGAGCAGCCGGAAGGCCGGAATGCGCCAGATACCGGTGTCCCGGCTCCGGCGCAGCCGATCGGCAAGATTTGTCATGGCTGAATGCCCTCTTCTCGGCAAACAGTGACCGGTAGCAGGCTCGGCACCGGCTCTGCGACGATCCGGGCGACCACGGACGGCATCGGCAGACCCGGCATGACACGCCTCGCGCCCGAGGCGATCTCGAAGATATTCGACTGCACCGGGTCCACGACGCGATGACCATCATCGCGCAACCGGCGAACGTTGCGGCGCACCGCCGGCGGTTCCACATTGACTCGTTCATGCTCGGAAAGAAGATCACCCCACCGCTGCGCGAGCTGGGGGCATCCACGGCCAGCACGAGCGCGCGGTACCCGTCTGCTCGCGCGAATGGCAAGCTCGGCCAGCCTCCGCCGGTCGCGCAGCCAATACAGCTGCATCTATAGGGGATCGCCGCCTCTGCAGCCACCTCCTCCAGCGTCCGGCTGGCCAGCATGTTGACCACCTGCAACGCGCCGGCCGCGCCCGTACCGCGCGCGGCGGCGCACTCCCCCTCCGAGTGGGCCATCCGATGGAACGCGGCCGGCGCGATGCCGACGGGCGTAGCCAGGTCGGCCCCGAGCAGGCGCAACACGGTCGAACCGGACGACACGTCAACCAGCATCCGGGGTCGCAGCCAGGTCTCGTCGAACGCCTTGCGGATCGCGTCGACGGTCAGCTCGGACCCGCTGCCGCTGTCCTCCGGACCGCAGCTGCGTCGAGGCGCTCGCGATGCTACGTTCCCGGGCGGCCTGTCGCCGACAAGTTGGGCGTGATGTGGTGGCGAAATGTCCAGTACTCGTCTTGGCCGCCGGGCAGCGGTGCGGCAGCACGCTGGTGCAGCGCCTGCTCTCCTCCCACCCGGACGTCCTGATCTGGGGCGAACACGGCGGCCAGCTCCGACCGATGCTGTCGGCGATGTCTCGGATGAAAGTGTGGGCCGACGAGGACGGGCTGGAGGCCCGCGAGGCGTTCGCCGCCGACGGGTACCAAAGTTTCATGGCCAACCTCACCCCCGAGGCCAAGCACATCGACGACGCCACGCGGCAGTTCATGCGCGCGTTGTTCGAGGAGCGCGCCGCCGCCCACGGCAAGCCGATCTGGGGCATCAAGGAGGTCCGGTACGGCCTGGCCGAGGCCCGCGCGATCCACAACCTGTTCCCCGACGCGGTCGTCGTCAGCCTCGTCCGCGACCCGCGCGACATCCTGCGCAGCGTCGCAGATCAGCTAAGCGATCCTGTGTCGGAGTAGGTTTCCGGGATCGTTTCCCACCTGGGTGGGGTGGCGTGGGCGTGGAGGTGGAATCCTGCGCCCAGCGCTGCTCCTCGTGGCTGGTGGCCGGTGGTGGGTGTGCTGGTCGTGGTCACGTTCTGGTGCCGGTGGGCTGCGCGGGGCAGCCGTCGGTCCGTTGGTGCGTGTCCCTCCGGACGCTTGCCCGCCCGGCCGTGAGGTCGGGTGGGGGAGGGTGCCCTGCGTCGCCTGGGCGCGGGGCGTGATGGCTTACGTGCGGTGGGGCCGGTCTTCGACCGGTCCATCCCGCTGGCTTTCGTGGTGGGGGTGATGACGGCTGCGGCTTCGAGGGTGTCGACGACCGCGCGGATCACCATGTGCCCGCTGGTCTTGTCGACGATGGTCTTGTTCTGGTGGGTGAGGCCTCGGGCGGCGATGCGCCGCCAGGCGCCGTGGTCGCGGTCGCCCTGCCAACCGCAGGACGGGTGGGGGCAGATGGCCCACTTCCAGCCCGCGACGGTCGGCTTGTCCGGGGCCTTACGGTGCCGTAGCGGGGTCAGGCACTGCGGGCAGTGTTTCGAGGTGTTGCGGGCGGGGACCGTGACCACCGCGATGCCCTGTTCGGCGGCGAGGTGCCGGATGCGGTCGGCGATCTTCCCGCGGACCTGTTGGGACAGGCGCGTGTTCATGGTGGCGCCCATGCCCTTGGCTTCCATCGACCGCAGATCTTCCAGATAGATCACGCTGGCCCCGGCCGCGATGGCCTGGTCCACCGTCCAGCGGGCGGCGGACCAGGCGAGGGCGTCGTTCAGGTTCGTGCGGCGGGCGGACAGGTACTGGATCTCGTCGCGCAGGACCGCGTGTTTCGCTTGCACGTGTTCGTCGGGGCGGCCGTCGAGCAGCCGCTGGTAGTGGTCGGCCTTGGCATTCAGCCGCTCACTCTGTCGGCGCAGCCGATGCTGCTTGGCCAGGACACCAGCGGCCCGGAACTGGCCACCGGCCCCCGACGCGGTGATCCGACCGTCCGTCTCCAAGCGGACGGTTCCGGCGGACAGGAGCGTGTTCAGCCCCCAGTCCACACCCAGCGCCACCTCATGCCCGGCGCGTTTCGCCTTCGGCACCGGATGCGTGTAGGCGAGATCGGCTCGCACCTTCCCGTCGGTGACGCGCAGGGTGGGCAGGTGCAGCACTGCGTCCGCGGGAACCGTGGGTGGCAGGCTGATCGGGCAGGCCACCCACGTCCAGTCCCGATACGAACGCGGATCCGCCCGAGTGGGCAGTTGCAGGCGCAGCAGCGCCCTGCCCGGGTCGGTGTCGCTGCGTTCGATGGTGGCCTGCTGCCGGTCACACGTGGCCAACAACAACATCCGGGCAACCCTCGGCACGCCTTCCAACTCGAACACATCCACCGGCAACCGACCGTTGGTGTTGAGGAACGCGGCGGCCTGCCGGGTACGACCCTTGATCACACTGGATGCCAGGCCCTGCCCGCCCGGGACCGCCGCGCGCAGCTGCTCCCACTCGACGCCGGTGCGCTTACGCGGGTCGGCCGGCCAGGTCGACAGGATCCCGCCGGTCAGGTCGGCACGCCACTTCACCGACCGCAGGACACGCCCCGCCTGCTCCTGGGCCATCCGCACGATCCGGTCATTGACCTTCACACCTGCCGGGACGGTGGTCGTCCAGCCCAGCCGCCGCAACGCCATCCACGCATTCGACGGCAACCTCCGACCACCCGCATCCCGGCCGGAGGCCAGCACATCAACATCAGCCGCATTCCAGTGCCCGGCCAGCAGACTGCCGACCATGCCCGCCACCAGATCAGCACACCAACCGACACGCTCCGCCAGCACCGCCCGGGACACGACATCCCCGGACGCCTCATCCAGCCCCGTCCGCAGCAGCCCACGAGCACACGCGGTCCGCACCGCCTCGCCTGAAGCCAACGCCAACTTCCGGCTCACCCACCACCGCCCTGGCACCACCCGGACCCGAATAACAGACAAGCCCGGCTCTCCGCCGACCGCATCCCCAACAAAACGCCCGACAACGGAAATTCTATGACCACTGTGGATCAGTAATCAAATTGCTTAGCCTGGAGTCCTGGGAGCGCAAGTACACCTGGTGGACGCGGGCGAACACCGAGCTGGCCATGCGCGACTGGCGGCGCATCGCGGAGAGCTTCCTCCACTGTGAGAACGAGACCGCGCCGCCGGTGCTCAGCCTGCGCTACGAAGACCTCATCGCCGACGAGGCCGCCGCGATCGGCCGGATCGCCGCGCACACCGGGCTCGACTCGGCCGGCTTCGACCGCGAGGTGTTCGCACGGAAAATCCACATCACCGGGCCCGACGGCACCAAGCCGCGGTCGCTCGACGACTGGAGCGCGCTGCCATCATCGCTCCGCGCGCTGCTCGACGACGAGGGTATCGGCATGGTCGCGGCGGCGTACGGGTACGACATCCAAACCTCGATCCGTGGATCAGGTCGGTCTGCAGCGGCGTCCGAGTTGGCGTGTAAATGACCAGAAGGCCCTTATGGCTGTACGAGCCGGAAGATTCTCGGACTTGCGAGGTCAACCGGTATTGCTGCTCACTTCGGCGATGAGCAACGATGGCGGCACCCGTTTCCCGCGCTTGGAGAGTTCGGTGAGAGTTGGTCTCCTGTACCCCACGGCCGACCCGCTGTCCCCGGCCAACTGGTCCGGCATACCGGCCGGCCTCGCGTCCGGTATGGTCGCGCACGGAGCCGACGTGGTGCCGATCGGCACCGCCATGCCGCCCGCGCTGCGCGGGGCGGTCGCCGCGCTGTCGCGTAGCACGGGCCGGCGGGGTGAGGTCGCGGAACGGATGGCTGTCGCCCGCTGGGTACGCACCCGGGCGTTGGCCGCGCGGTTCGCCGCCGCCGGGCCCCTGGACGCGGTCGTCGCCATGGGCAACGAGATGCACGACCTGCCGCGCGCCCTCGCGTCGCTCGGACCGTCGGTGCCGCTCGCGACGTTCGACGACGCAACGATGGCCCAGCAGATCCGCGACCCGTGGTCGGATGTCAGCCTGGCGAAGATCCCAGCCCGGCTATTCGACCGGGCGATGGCATGTCAGCGGGCGGCAAACCGGGCGGCTGCCGTGTGCTGCGTGAGTACCCGGTGGGCGGCGACCTCGTGCGAGGCCGACTTCGGAGTGCCACCCGAGCGGATCGCCGTCGTCGGTATGGGCCACCGACCCCGCTGGTCGGCGGCGTGCGGCGACCGCGACTGGTCGGCGCCGAAGTACCTATTCGTGGGCGCCGAGTGGCAGCGCAAGAACGGTGACGCTGTCCTGGCCGCGTTCGCGGCAGTGCGACGGGAGTTCCCGACCGCGACGCTCGACGTGGTGGGCGACCACCCTCGGATCGACCAGCACGGCGTCACGACGCACGGCTTCCTCGCCCGCGACGACGCCGCGGCCCAGTCCCGCCTCGACCGACTGTACGCGGAGGCCACCTGCTTCGTGCTGCCCAGCCGTTACGACGCGGCCGGCATCGCGTACCTGGAGGCCGCGTCGGCCGGGCTAGCCGTCATCGCGACGACCCGGGGTGGCGCACCTGAGATGGTTGGCGACGGTGCGGTCACCGTGGATCCGTTCGACTCGTCCGCTCTGCCGGTCGCAATGCGGGCGCTGGCCGACCCGGCCACCGCCCGTGCGAGAGGCGCCGAGGCGCTGCGGCGGGCTGAACTCTGCTCATGGGAGGCGGTCGCCGGCCGAGTACTGGGTGCTCTGCACGACGCTCCGGCCACGCCATCGCGGTCGGTGGAGCACACCCGCTCGCGTTGACAACCCGGAAAACGGTGGACATCACGGCCTACGTTCCTGAATACCGGCTCACCTGACAGTGACGGTTGTTGCGGACGTCACTGGCAACGGCGATCGCTCTCGCACCCGACGCTGCAAGTGCCGGCTATGGCGTCCGCTCTGGTCACGGCGGGTTTGACAGGTGGCGCTGACGTGCCGCAACCACGAGCGCGCCGCCCGCCGCGGATCTGCGGCGGGCGGCGCGGTTGGTGCGTGGTGCGTGATGTCAGGAGAACGCCACGTTGCTGTAGTAGTAGCGCAGGATCTCCTGGTAGTTCTTGCCCGCGTTCGCGAGATCACGCGAGCCGTTCTGCGACATCCAGTCTCCGGTCACCCAGCCAGTACACCCCGTGTTCGCGCAGTAGTGCGCCTGCAGGATGTTGCCGCTCCGGGTCATCCGGGTCGACCAGGTGCTGTCCACCGCGGCGGATGTCGCCGCCAGCGCCGACGACGGCTTGTAGACCTGGTCGCCGGTGTCGTCACGGACGTCGTAGCACTGTCCGCCGGAGGTCTTCCGGGTTGAGTGCAGCGCCCAGTACCAGCCGTAGCTCTTGACGGCTTCGGCACCGGCCTCCAGCGAGGCTTTCGGCCAGCTCGTTACCCACTCGTTCGGGAGGACGTTCTTGACGTACGTCTTGAAGTCGACCCGATCGACTCGCCCGAGGCTGACCCGGTAGACGAGGATGGTGCTGGGTAGCTTGCTGTTGGTGCCGTCAGTGCTGCAGCCGGTCGTCCCGCCCGTGCTCAGCAGCTCGTGCGAGGCGTTGTTGTTCTTCAGTGTGGCGTTGAGGTTGCCCTTCGCCCCGGCCGCGAAGTCCTGGTACGCGCCGGCGTAGTTGCTGTTGTAGTAGACCCGCACGGTCTTGCTGGTGCGGTTCCACACCGACGCGGCGTTGTTCTTCACGCAGATGCCCTGGCCGTTACCCGCGCCCTTGAATTCGTAGCAGGACGGCTGGGTCGTGCCGTAGTCCTCGACCGAGTCGGTGAAGTCCGAGACGGAGCCGGCGTTGTCGCTGTTGTAGTAGTAGCAGAACTCGCCACTGTCGCAGACCCCGTCGCGGCCGGCGGCGGACGCCATGCCTGGCGCCACCGCCACGCCTGCGATCGCCGCTACCAGGACGGTCAGAATGCCCGCGACTTTGTTCAGGGTGGTCATCCGTGGCCGCCGCTCAGTAGTGGAGTGGGTCACCAGCTGCTCGGGACGTAGGCCCAGCCCAGGTAGTCGGACCGGTCCCGGAACGTGTTGGTCTGGTAGACGGTCGGTCCGGTGCTGATGGCGCTGTTGCCGCCGATGGAGAGCATGACGTGCCCGGCGTCCGTGGTGGACGTGAAGAACACTGCCGTTCCGGCCGGCGGGACGGAGCCCGTGTGAATGCGCCCGTTGTCCTTCTGCCACTGGTAGTGCAAGCGGGCCGTGCCGAACTTGCCGCTCACACCGAAGGCCCGCTCGACGAACAGCTCGCACTCGTTGTTCCAGTCGGTGTGCCCGAGCCGTGCCTTCGCGAACGCGACAGCCGAGGCAGCACGCGGGTCGTCCGCGAAGGCGGCAGGGCCGATCTCGTGCGAGGCGTTGTTGTTCTTCAGCGTGGCGTTGAGGTTGCCCTTCGCCCCGGCCGCGAAGTCCTGGTACGCGCCGGCGTAGTTGCTGTTGTAGTAGACCCGCACGGTCTTGCTGGTGCGGTTCCACACCGACGCGGCGTTGTTCTTCACGCAGATGCCCTGGCCGTTACCCGCGCCCTTGAATTCGTAGCAGGACGGCTGGGTCGTGCCGTAGTCGCCGAGCGACGTGGTGAAGTCCGAGACGGAGCCGGCGTTGTCGCTGTTGTAGTAGTAGCAGAACTCGCCGCTGTCGCAGACCCCGTCGCGGCCGGCTGCGGACGCCGGCGAGGCGACGGTCAGGATGGAAGCGGTCATAGCGAACGCGGCGCCGGCGACGGCAAGGCTCTTGCGGATGTTCATGGTGTGTCCTCTCCTGGACATTGAGCGATGGTTGGTGGTTCGGGTCGGGTGCGGGTCACTGCCCACGCTGGTACTGCTCCCAGGTTTTGATCGGAATCCGGGGACCGTCGTCCGGGCCACGGTTGGCCAGGCCGTTCATGCCGAGGTAGTAGTCGCCGGCCTGGTGTTGTGCCTGACTGGACAGGTCCGTGTCGCTGATCGCCACGGCGTGGATGTGCCACGGCCAGTCACCCTGACTCGGGTTACGGACCCAGGCGGCGAAGCCGACCTGGCGCAGAGCCCGGGCGACGTCGGTGCGCTTGGCCGCGGTCATGCCGGTGACCGCGATGTCCACCACACCTCCGCCGTCGTGCGTACCGGCCGAGGTCGGGTCGCCCCCAGGGTTGTAGGAGCCCTGATCGAGCACCAGGGTGTAACCGAGCAGGCGCTGGGCCTCGGCCAGCATCGCCTGGGTACGGGTGTTGACGACGTACCCGTCACGCTGGACCTTCGCGCCCGGGCTGATCGTGTTGACGACGGTGTACCGGTTCTCGCCCAGCTTCGTCAGCGACGTCGTGCCGGGCAGTCCGTTGGCGTCCAGGCCGCTGTAGCCGAGCGAGCGCTGGTAGGCCGCGTACGCCGTGATGGTTGTGGTGCCGAAGTAGCCGTCGACCCACTGCGCGTTCAGCAGGTTCCGGGCCTGGAGCGCCTGCTCCACGGCGAGCACGGAATTCTTCGCGCCCGGGGTCAGTGTGTTGTCGGCACGGCGGGGGTCGATCTGGGCGGCCAGGATGACGGCCTCCATGTCCACGACAGGCAGCGCGGCCGTGGTGACGGTCCGCTGCGCTGTGGTGCCGGGTGTCGCGGCCCACGCATGGGCCGGAACGCCGACGGCCATGCATAGGGCGGCGAGCCCGGCGATAAACCAGGGACGGCGCAAGGTTGATCCTCCTCACAGGGTGATGTCCGTTCGGAACGGAGATCACCCTGCGAGGAGTGCCCTGCTGTTCGGTACCCCCGCTGTCCTGTCAGATCCGTCAGACCGTCACCGACCTCGATGGATGCGGTGTTGTCAGCTTGGGTGGCATCCGGCACTGACAGCGAGCGTTCGCACGTGGCACCGGTCGGGGCGACCCGGGACCCGGGAGAATCGACCGGGGCGGTGGCTCGGCGGGGCTTGACCGCCGAGCCAGGTGCGCTCAGGCGGTGACGGAGACCATGAAGTACACCGGCCGGCGACTGGGAAAGAGTTGCTGCCCGTGCTCGTCGACCATCTTCCAGCCGACCCAGCACTTTCCGGGCCGGCTCGGCGCCTTGACCGGAACACTGATCATCACTTGCTCGCCGGGCTGCGTGTCGCCGATCGCCACCCGATCCGGCACCTGGCAACCGTCATCGTCACTGGTGGGGTTCATCCGTACCAGGAAACGGTTGTGCCAGATGACCGATCCCGCGTTCGCGAGCGCCCACACCTTCACGAAGCGGGCGTTCACCTTCACCTGCGTACCGTCGGGGATGGTGACGTCGCCGACGAACACGCTCGAGTCCCCGGGAATCAGCGCGTCCGAGAACGCAGTCGATGTCGGCGACGCCGCCACGGCGCCGGAGCAGTCCGGCCGGCCGAGGACGGTGACGCCCAGGAAGGCGACCGCCGCCACCACCACAACCACCGCCACGGCGGCGAGCCACGGCAACCGGTGCAGTGGTGCACCCGTGACCACGTCCTCCGCCGCCGCCTGCGGGTACTCCGCGGCCCGTGGCACGCGCTGGCCCTCCGGCACGAGGTCCGAAGACGCGGCGACGCCGGACACGATGGGCGTACCGGCCGCCGGAGTGTTCGCGGCGTGGAACGTCTCGGCGGCCTCAACGCCGGTCGTCATAGTGAGCACATTGGGCGAAGCATCGACGAAACCGGCCGCCGATTCGGTGATGACCGGCGTCAGGTCGGCGTCCGGGACGGCGCGGACCGCCTCCGGGCGCTGAGCGTCCTCCCATCGGCGCCGCCACTGGACCTCGTCCGCCTCGCAAGCCCGGACGAACTCGCGGGTGGTCTCCCAGGAGGGAAACCGGGTTCCGGCGGCGGCCTCGTGCAGCGTCGTGTGCGAGATCCGGCCCGACCGCCCAGCCATCTTCCGGAACGACGGGTTGCCCGCGGCAATCCGCAGTGTCCGCAGCTGTTCGGCGAATGTTCCGGCGGCCATCCCGCCGTGAGTCGGTTCGGTGGCAGCACGCTGGTCTTCCATCTATCCCCCATGTAAGGCGCCGTCGCCCGGCGTTGTCAGAGCGTGTAAGAGGGTAGCGAACGGGCCTCGGCGAAGATCAATGTGGTCGATGACAACACCGGGCGCGACGGTCCCCGGTGCATTGAAGGAGGTCATCCATGAAGAGCCTTTCCCGACGTAGCTTCCGCATCCTCGCGGCCGCCGGGCTGGCTGTGCCTGCGGCGCTGGCGGTCTCCGGGCCCGCTCATGCCGCCGAGATCAACCCGCGCTGCACGAGCTCGGTGCAGATCGGCGCGACGGCGTACGTCACGGTCGGCGGGCAGACCGCCGCATCGGTCAAGCAGTTCAAGGGATGCGGCAAGAACTACGCATACACGTACGTGTGGCAGCAGTACCGGGACACTCACGGCAAGTACCAGGTCTGCACCTCGATCGTGACCGGTAATACGCTGCGCGACCTGCAGTGCTCGAACGGCGTGGAGGTCTGGTCTTTGGGCGCCAACACGCTGGCGGAGTGCACCCGGGCCCTCGGCGGGATCTCCGACGTGGCGTCGAAGGAGACCGAGGTGCGTTGCTGACCGGCGAGCTCGACGTTCCGGGACGGCGGTTCAGGTGATCGCCGAACGCGGCGGGCGGCCTTTCCGCTGAGCCGCGGGGTCGGCGACCGCGCGTTCACCGCGGTCGCCGACCGCGCCCTTGCCAATAACCTCGTCCACCCTGGCGGGAGTTGGTGTTCGGGGTGTCGACCGCAGTCGCTTGAGCCAATGTTCTCGCACGGTTGGCGACCGCTGCGGCATGCTGATCGACCGTGCTGCTGCGGCTGGCCTACCTGGGCGTAACGAACGCATTCGCCGTGCTGCGCCTACTCGCCGATGAGCGACCGGTACAAGGACGTCGAAATTCCTGCCCTGCGCCCTCAGATCACGGTGTTGGAGCGCCAACTCGGAAAACAGAGGCCGCGGTTCGACCCCCAGTGATCGGGCGTTCCTGGCGGCGCTGCTGCACCGGCTGCCAGTGGACGTGCTGCGCGGGTTTCGGCTGCTGGTGCGTCCGGACACGGCGCTGCGCTGGCACCGTGACCTGGTCGCCCGCCGCCACACTGCCGAGTCCCGGCCCAAGCGCACGGGACGACAGGGTGAACGCCGCCCACCACACCCCGGCCGACACGACTACGCACGCTGAACTCCGTCCGGGGTCCTGGTGTTGCGCCTGGCCACGGAGAACCCCAGCTGGGCGTTGTCCCGTTGCGGGAGCGTCAATCGGTCCGGGTGCGGAGGCTCCTGGCCAGGGTGGGGATCATCACCGTCGCAGGGACGAGGTGTAGCCCGAGGAGGGCGGTGGTGGTGGCGGTGTTTGCCCCGGCGAGGAGGGGCGGGACCAACGAGATCGCGGTCAGCGACACTGCCGTCCACACGAATCGCTGGGCAGGGCGAGCGCTCCAACGACGAAGAGCGACGGCAATGACGATGCCCACGACCGAGAAGAAGCCGGTCACCACAGCGAACCCGAGCAACGGGATCGCCTCGCCACCATCGGGGATCTCGAAGTCGACGCCAACGGCCTGGGCAAGCGCAGCCGCGAGGGTGGTGGCCACCATCGCAGCGAGCGTGGCGATCAAGCCGGTGCCGGCGAGCCTGCGGAGTCTGTGGGTGTGGCTGGTCTGGCCTGATGCCGGGCCTGCGACGACCCCGGCGTCATTCATGCTGTTCATGTCGTTCCTTCATCATTCGGTAACGGGCGTACAGGGTGTGTTGACTGGCGGTGATGGCCCTGGCCCTGGCCCTGGGAGTAACGACGCGTACCCTCGCCGTGCGACGGCCGGGGCTGCGCAGAGCGCGGACGCCGGTGCCGTGCAGCCAGAACCCGGCGTCGCGTTCGAGGACGGGCCCGGGCTCGCCGTCGCGCAGCTCCAGCTGCACCCGCCCGCGGGTGACGACACCGAACGCGTCGTACCACTGCCCGACGACCACCGCGACACGCGCGCCACCGCGCAGGTGAGCGTCCACACCGGGACTACTCCGTGCCGTCCCCCGGCAGGCGCTCCGGCAGCCCGAGCCGCGGGAACTGGTCGTGGTGGAAGATGATGATCTCGATGATCGCGCCGCCGGTGATCCGCAGGAAGTCGATCGTCAGCGGCAGCCTCCTGCTTCCGCCAGAGGTAGAAGGCGACGGCGGGCTGCCGGTTCACGCAGGTGGGGACGGCGCGCAGGTGCCCCAGGTCCTCGAAGCCGTCCTCGACCCAGTCGTTCACCACCGCGTCGCGGCCGACGTGCACGCCCGGCGTGGGCGGCATCGAGCAGCGGACGTCGTCCCGCAGCAGTGTGGCGAGCCGGTCGATGTCCGTGGCCACGCTGGCGTCGGTGAAGCGGCGCACCAGCTCGCGCGTCCCGGCGTCCTCCTCGCCGCCGGTCCAGTCCTGCCGCTCGGCGGGCAGGTGCTCCCGCATGCCGGCGCGGGCCCGCTGCAGCGCGCTGTTGACGGAGTTGACGGAGTCTCCGATGAGCTCCGCGACGTCCTTCGCCGGCCAGCCGAGCACGTCCCGCAGGATCAGCACGGCCCGTGGGCGCGGCACGAGGTGCTGGACTGCGACCAGGTACGCCAGCTCGATCGTCTCCCGCGCGACGGCGACGGTCCCCGGCTCGTCCGCGCCGCCCGCGGGCAGCTCGTCGAGCAGCCGGTCCGGGTAGGGCTGCAGCCACAGCACCTCGCCGCCGGCCGCAGGGTCCGGGCGGCACTTGGCGAGCAGATCCAGGCAGGCGTTGGTGGCGATCCGCTACAGCCAGGCCCGGAACGTCGACCGCCCTTCGAAGGTCTCCCGCCGCCGCCAGGCACGCAAGAACGTCTCCTGCACGGTGTCCTCGGCGTCCTCGAACGACCCGAGCATCCGGTAGCAGTGCACGTGCAGCTCCCGCCGGTGCCGCTCCGCCAGCCCCGAGAACGCCGGCTCGTCGACCTCGCCCAGACCGCTCACGCCCAGCTCATCCAGCCGCGTGTCCGCACTCATCGGAATTGCGGCGTGGAGATCCGGCCGTTCAGGGCCGGGAGGAAACGCCGCGCCCTGCGGTGCCCTCCGGGGCGCCTGCCGGCCTGACCGTGGCCGGAACGGCCACCAGACGGCGCGCCACGGTCGCCGCGACCTGACGGAACGCCATGACGGTCGTTCTGCGGTCGTTCTGGCGACACGCGACGACGGCCTTGGTGGCAGAGATCCCGCACAACTCCAGAAAGTGCATCGACGGCAACGGCGGCATCCGACGCAGTGTCTCCGGTGCGACCGCCACCACCGATGGATCGTGCTCGAGCAGGTGTGCGATCTCCGCGGGTGACTCCACGGGGCCGCCCCGTGCGTCGGGCCGCTCGCCGTTGCGATGGTCGGTCAGCAGCCAGTAGTCGCTGACTTCCGTGGGGCACCCGGCCAGCATGGGCATGGGTAGCGCGAGGGCCTCCTTCAGATCCACGGTTGTCGCGTCTGCGAGGGGATTGGCTCCGGCAACGGCCAGGAGCCGGGGTTCCTCGAACAGCACCGTCCAGGCGTGCCGTTCCGAGTCGAGGGGCAACCGGGTCAGGGCGATGTCGAGGCGGTCCTCTCTTAGCCCGTGGTACAGCCCTCCGACGGGGAGTTCACGGAACACGAGCCGTACATCGGGGATCGCCCGCCGGCAGGCGCCGAGAATCGACGGAGTCAGCTTTCCTGCCCCGCCGTGGCTGAAGCCCACCCGCAAGGTCCCGGCCCGACTGCGGACCGTGTCTCGTACGGCCCGGATACCGTCGATCACCTCAACCACCGCCCGCTGCGCCGGCTCGAGCAGCGCGTTCCCCGCCGGCGTGAGGCGTGGGCCACCGGGACCACGGTGGAACAACGGAGCGCCAATGCTCTTCTCAAGTGCCCTGATCTGCTGACTGAGGGTGGGCTGGCTTACGTGCAGGAGTGCCGCGGCGCGGGTGAAGGAGAGCTCCTCGGCGACCGCCAGGAAGTAGCGCAGGTGACGCAACTCCACCATTTCCTGCCCCCACCGTCTACGAAACGCAAAACCATGACGACTAAACAGATAACACGGTCTATAGATGCGATCTATGGCCCATTGATGTCAGGTCTTGGACAAAAGGCATTCCGGCCCCTGAATATCGACACAGACGGTGGTGTTGCGGCAGTGACGACAGGCGTCGTGGTCTGTCGTATCGCGGACATCGCAGGAGACGATCTCAAACACTTTGGGATCCGGACGGGAAGGGACCCACATGACTGCGGCAGGGCAACCACGAGCAGGCGTGACCACCCGGCTCACCAGAACAATCGCGACGGTCCTAGCGCTCATGGCCGCCTCATTCGGCGTCATGCTGGCTGGCACCGCGCCGGCCTCGGCGGGAACCGCCACCAGCTACACCGTCACCAGGGAATCCAGCACCTTCGACGGTGGCTGCTACGCGAAGGCAACGGTCACGTACTACCCCGGCAGTGACACCGCGCACTTCGAGACCATGGTGACCAGCCCCTACTGGTTCGCGGCGTGCCGGGTGAACACGCACCTGTACGTCCAAGGGAAGTCGACCCAGTGGACTAGCGCCGTGCACTTCGCGATGGCGTGCGCGGTCGGTGACCCCACATGTTCCTCTACCCAGACGCGGATCGGCGACTACCAGAGTTGCACCCCCAGCCTGACGGCGTATGTGGACAGCGTGAACGACGCGCTCGCGGCGGCGGGACAGCCGCGGACATACACCCGCACGCAGGCGGCAGAGTCGATCAGCATCGCCTTCACGAAGGCCTAGGAACACGTTCGGTGAGGCCGGCACCCGTCAGGGGGCCGGCCTCCCCCGTGCGCGCATACTGCCTTCCGCGCGGCCGATCACGAAAGGCGCGCTGTTCGGCAGGGTGATTGCGTAGTCTGCCAACGAGTGTCCCCGAGATGGGGATCGCGGGGTAAGTGGCCTCTATGGAGGCGAGAAGGACAGGTCCGCTGCGCCCCACAGGATCGTTGACGAAGAGTGCCACCGCCGGGCCGTCGGCGCGGGACGGTCGACCCGAGGCTGCCGCTCGATCGGTGGCTGGACTGGTCCGGCGACAGCACCTACGACCTCGACGACGCCGGTGATCTGCAGCTGATGCACTAGACGGTACTGAACCAGGCCAATTCGGTCGACGACTTGCGCCGGTGGCTGCACGGTCCCACGCTGCGCCGTTTGTGGCCCAGCTTGTGGCTCCCGGCCCGGCTGCGGGCGTTGTGGCAGACACGCTTTCCCGAGCTGACCACGCCACCCCGGGCGCTGGCCGGGTAGGGGTGGATCAGGTTCACCTCCGCCTGGCGGAGATCGGGCTGCGGGCCGCTGCCCGCTACGGGTTCGCGTTGGCCGGCGGGTACGCCGTGCAGGCCCACGGCATCCTGGACCGTCCGAGCGAGGACATCGACCTATTCACGGCGTGGGAGCGCCATGACGAGTAGACCACAGCAGTGGACGCCGTCATCGACGCCTACCGCGACGGCGGGTACTCCGTCGAGGTGACGCAGCAGTTCGACACCTTCGCCCGGCTCGCGGTCACCGATCCCGCTCAACCTGACTATCCGTACAAGGTCGAACTGGCGGCCACCTGGCGCGCGTTGCCGCCGGTGATGATGGACGTCGGGCCGGTGCTGCACGCCGACGTCGCCGCGGGCAAGGTGTCCGCCCTGCACACGCGCGCCGAGCCCCGAGACTTCCTGGACATCGACGCGGCGCTCGTGACCGGCCGCTACATCCGGGGACGGCTGTGCGAGCTGGCCGAACAATCCGACGCGGGGTTCGACCGGCGCATCCTGGCGGACCCGTTCGGCATGTTGGAACGCTACCCGGACCGACGTTTCGCCGCCTACGGTGCCGACCCCGTTCACATCGGCGAGATGCGCAAACGCTTCGCACAGTGGCACGAAGTACTCACCGGCAACCTGCCCTGGGTCGTCGCGCGCGTTCTGGTGTGATGTACCGGTGAGCGCAGGGAACGAGAATGAGCTGACTGTGCTGGTGGACCGGTTGCGGCGGGATCGCCGCCGTGACCCGTACGCGGGCCGGCAGGCCTACTCGCAGGCGGCGCGTGAGGTCGCGGACCGCTGTGCCCGGCTGATCGACGCGGGTGACGCGGCGGTCGCGGTGCCGATGCTGCGCAAGGCAGTCGATCGGATGACGACCGCCTTGATGTACATGGACAGCTCCTCCGGGGTCCTCGGCAACGACCTCGCCTATCTGATGGAGCTCTACGCCCGGGCGTGCCGGGCCGCACCGCCACGACCCGCTGGCCTGGCCGCGTGGCTGGTCCGGCTCGTCTGCGACGGGCCCGGCTGGCCGGACGTGATCCTGCGCGAGTGGGCGCCGGCTCTCGGGACGAAAGGCCTGGCCGAGGTTACCCGTTTGGTCGAGCAGCGTGCCGCGGTAGCGGGTCCGGACAACTGGCACCAGCAGTGGACGGTACGGCACCTACGCGAGCAGCTCGCCGAGGTCTCCGGCGACGTGGACCGGTACGTGGCCGTGCTGGCGGAGCACCTGGTCAGCGCCGACCAGTACGAGCGCGTCGTACGGGTGCTGGCCGAGGCGGGACGGCCCGCCGACGCAATCGACTGGGCTCGACGCGGACTCGCCGAACACTCCACCGGCCACCAATCCGCGCGGCTGCGTGACCTGCTGGTGGGGCTGCTGATCGAGACCGGCGAACCGCGGGCCGCGGTGGCCGAGCGTCGGGCTGCGTTCGACCAACAGCCGACCATCGACAACCTCCGGTCACTGCTGGCGACGGTGGCCGAGACCGACCGCGACGAAACCCACACCGAGTGGGCGCTGACCCTGGTACGCGACCGTGCCGCCCAGCAGCCCGGCTACCTGCCCCACCTGATCGACGCACTACACCACACCGGCCGTGATGACGAGGCCTGGCACACCGGACTCGCACGCCTGGACGAGTTGCCCACCCGGCAACGCGTCGAACTCCTGCACCGCCGGCAACAAGGCCATCCGGCCGACGTGCGCGAACCCTACCGGGCAATCGTCAACGCCCACCTGCTGGACTCGCATGACAAGCGCCGCTACGACACAGCCATCACGCTGCTGCGCCATCTGCGTGACGCGTACGCGGCCACCGGCGAAACCGACCAGTTTGCCAAATACCTGGACGAGTTGCGTGGACAGCACCGACGCCGGCCGGCGTTCCTGGCCAAGCTCGACGCCGCCCGCCTCCACCCCGGCCGGTAGAGTGCCGGCCCAGGTCGCTAATCGGGCCCTCCGGAGGTGCCCGGCGGGGGCCTCCGGGACGCGCCTTCTCCGCAGTCGCCGTCGCGAACCCCACCGCGCCCGGTGGTGATCGACGCCGCATCGCCCTGGACTCTTCCCGGTACAGTCGGCCAAGATCGCCCGCCGTCCCGGAGGACGCCATGACATCAGAGTTCGCCCGCGACGCAGCCATGACGGCCGCCATTTTTGGCTTCTTCGCAATGGGGTGGTTTGGCTGGGCGCAGGAGCAGCCACCGAAGCCCTGGAAGAAGTGGCTGCTCACCGGGTCCGTGCTGGCAGCACTGATCCTGGTCTCGGCCGGTCTGCTCTCCTGGAGCATCTGGAACACCGGCACGGTGTTCGACCGCGACACCTCTCAGCTGTTCGGCATCATCGTGGGCATCGAGTTCGGCCTGGCCGGCATCGGAGCGGGCGTGCTGATCCGGCGTGGCCGTCGCGAACTCGTCCCGGCCTGGATCGCCCTGGTGGTGGGGCTGCACTTCATCCCGCTTGCATCGCTGCTCCGGTCTCCGCTGCTCTACCCGGTGGCCGCGGTTGTCATCGTCGTGGCAACTGCGGCCGTGCCCGTTGCCCGTCGACGTTCACTCCCGGTCAGCGCCGTCAACGGGATCGGGGTGGGCACGACACTGGTGACCGCCGCGATATTCGCGCTCGCCGACGCTCTCGCTCGTTCCTGACACCACGATCACGGCTGACCGCGGACCGCTCCTGAACTCGAGAAGCGCCTCCACACCGCGATCCGGCTCTGCCGGCCGTTACTCACTCGGCGAGTTGCCCACCGCCGAGAACCAACCCGATGCCGGTCATGTAGCTCGACTCGTCCGAGGCGAGAAAGACGACGGCGTCCGAGATCTCCTCCGGGCACCGTCCCGGCACGGGTCGCATCGTCGGCTCGGCGGATCACGCTGCACCTCCCACCGCCCGGCCGTGGCAGATCGCGTGCAGGCGGGCAATCCCGCCGATTCCCTCCTCGAGTTTCGCCCTGCTCAGCCGCCGGCCCGGATCCGGCGAGTCGGCGGGGGGAATCGCACCCCCCGCCGCTCGCAAAACCCGGCGTGAACCTCTCCACTCACCGGGCTCCCAATGTCCGGCCAGCAGGTTTGAGACCCAACGTGCCGCAGCCGCCGGAGCGGGCGTGTACGTCCGCCTGTCGCCGCCTTCTTCCCCTCCTCGCGAGCTGAGCCGACGGGCTACAGCACGATGCGTATCGGTGCGGTCGACGGCGCCGGCTACCTCGTGGCCCAGCGGGTCAGAGTCCGTCCAGGTAGTACGGGGTGGTCGTGAGCGAGCGTCCTCAGCTGCAGTGCTCGAACGGGCTGTTGTAGCTGACGCCGGCCGTCGAGCCGCCCCACTTGACGCAGGTCTTGGCGGCGCTGGCGCGTACTGGACCTGCATAGTATGAGAAGGAGCCGCTGTCGGTGATCCGAGGCGAAGCGATTTGATTACCGATCCACAGTGATCATAGAATTTCCGTTGTCGGGCGTTTTGATTGGTATGCGTCGGCGGAGAGCCGGGCTTGTCTGCTGTTCGAGTCTGGATGGTGCCGGGACGGTGGCGGGTGAGCCGGAAGTTGGCGTTGGCTGAGGGCGAGGCGGTGCGGACCGCGTGTGCTCGTGGGCTGCTGCGAACGGGGCTGGATGAGGCGTCCGGGGATGTCGTGTCCCGGGCGGTGCTGGCGGAGCGTGTCGGTTGGTGCGCTGATCTGGTGGCGGGCATGGTGGGCGCCCTGCTTGGTGCGCATTGCAACGCGGCCGATGTTGATGTGCTCGCCTCTGGGGTGGATGCCGGTGGTCGGAGGTTGCCGTCGAATGCGTGGATGGCGTTGCGGCGGCTGGGTTGGACGGCCGCCCCGCCATCGGGTGTGAGGGTCAATGACCGGATCGTGCGGATGGTCCAGGAGCAGGCGGGGCGTGTTCTGCGGTCGGTGAAGTGGCGTGCTGACCTGACCGCCGGGATCCTGTCGACCTGGCCGGTCGATCCGCGCAAGCGCACCGGCGTCGAGTGGGAGCAGCTCCGCGCTGCGATCCCGGGCGGACAGGGTCTGGCATCCAGTGTGATCAAGGGTCGTACCCGGCAGGTCGCCGCGTTCCTCCACGCCCATGGTCGTTTGCCGGTGGATGTGTTCGAGCTGGAGGGCGTGCCGAGGGTTGCGCGGATGTTGTTGTTGGCCGCGTGTGACCGGCAGCAGGCCACCATCGAACGCAGCGACACCGACCCGGGCAGGGTGCTGCTGCGCCTGCAGTTGCCGACCCGGGCGGATCCGCGTTCGTATCGGGACTGGACGTGGGTGGCCTGCCCGATCAGCCTGCCACCCACGGTTCCTGCGGGCGCGGTGCTGCACCTGCCCACTCTGCGCGTCACCGGCGGGACGGTGCGAGCCGATGTCGCCTACACGCATCCGGTGCCGAAGGCCAAGCACGCCGGGCACGAGGTGGCGCTGGGCGTGGACTGGGGGCTGAACACCCTCCTCACCGCCGGAACCCTCCGACTAGAGACGGACGGTCGGATCACCGCGTTGGGGGCCGGTGGCCAGTTCCGCGCCGCCGGCGTTCTGGCCAAGCAGCATCGGCTGCGCCGACAGGGTGAGCGGCTGCACGCCAAGGCCGACCACTACCAGCGGCTCATCGACGGCCGCCCCGACGAACACCTACGGGCGAAACACGCGGTTCTGCGCGACGAGATCCAGCACGTGTCCGCCCGCCGCACGAACCTGAACGACGCCCTCGCGTGGTCCGCCGCTCGCTGGACCGTGGACCAGGCCATCGCCGCCGCCGCGACCGTCATCTATCTGGAAGATCTGCGGTCGATGGAAGCCAAGGGTATGGGCCGCACGATGAACACGCGCCTGTCCCAACAGGTCCGCGGGAAGATCGCCGACCGTATCCGGCACCTCGCCGCCGAGCAGGGCATCGCCGTGGTCACCGTCCCCGCCCGCAACACCTCCAAACACTGCCCCCAATGCCTGAGTCCGCTCCAGCACCGTAAGGCCCCCGACCAGCCCACCACCCCAGGCTGGAAGTGGGCCGTCTGCCCCCACCCGCCCTGCGGCTGGCAGGGCGACCGCGACCACGGGGCCTGGCGGCGCATCGCCGCCCGGGGCCTCACCCATCAGAACAAGACCATCACCGACAAGACCAGCGGTGCCATGGTGATCCGGTCGGTCGTCGACACGCTCGAAGCCGCAGCCGTCGTCACCCCCACCACTTCCAAGACCAGCCGGACGGACCGGTCCAAGACCGGCCCCACCGCGCGCAAGCCACCACGCCCCGCGCCCAGGCGACGCAGGGCACCCTCCCCCACCCGACCCCACCGGCGGGCGGGCAAGCGTCCGGAGGGACACGCACCAACGGACCGACGGCTGCCCCGCGCAGCCCACCGGCACCAGAACGTGACCACGACCAGCACACCCACCACCGGCCACCAGCCACACGGAGCAGCGCTGGGCGCAGGATTCCACCTCCACGCCCACGCCACCCCACCCAAGTGGGAAACGATCCCGGAAACCTACTCCGACACAGGATCGCTTAGCTGATCTGCGACGCTTCCCCTGCACCTCGAGGTACGCCGACACGGAGGTGGCGGTGCCGACCGAGGTGGCCTTGAGAGTCGTCGTGCAGTTGTAGCCGTTGCTGCTGTTGTACAGCAGGTAGACCCGGCCCTTCAGGCTGCCGTCGGTACCGGTCAGCGGCGCCGCGTTGATGACCTGGCACCCGCTGCCGCAGGCCTCGATCGGGGTGTATGGGTTGCGCAGCGCCCCATCCACCCGCAGCAGCAGGTTCGGTGACCCGGTTCCGGCACCGGTCACCTTGCCGGTGGTGGCGCCGGCGACGATGCGCTCGCGCACCTTGGCCGGGGTGAACGTCGGGTTCTCGGCCAGGATGAGGGCGGCCGCACCGGCTGCGTGCGGTGCGGCCATCGACGTACCGCTCATCGTCGCGCTCGATGTGTTGCTGCTGATGCCGGCCGAGACGATCGCGTCGCCCGGAGCGAAGAGGTCCACGCAGCTGCCGTAGTTCGAGAAGGACGCGCGAGCATCCGTGCTCGTCGTCGCGCCGAGAGTGATGGCCGCCGGTACCCGAGCGGGCGACTGGGTGCACGCGTCGGTACTGGCGTTACCGGCGGACACGGTGTAGGTCACGCCGGAGGCGATCGATTTGTTCACCGCGGCGTCCACACTGCTGTTGCCGTCACGCGACGGACGTCGATGTGCATATCGATGACCAACGTAACGATCTTGTCCGGTCGACCCAAGATCTACACGGGATCGCCTCGGGCCCGAGGCCCGGGAGCTCGGCATCCCCTACACCACCGGCCAAATGACCTACGACCTACGACGCCTGCGCGTCAACGGCCTGATCGGACGCGTCGAACACACCCACACCCTCCCGACGTCGCGGCCTCGTACACCCACCGAACAGCTTCTTCATCCCGCCAGCGCGGATGACGTCCAGGTCATCGATGCTGTCCGCCCCGGGGGCCATCCCCTCGATGATCGAGGTCAGCTTCGGCGTCGGGTTGGCCGCACCCGACCTGACTCGCTCGTCGGTAAACTGGACATGCTCATCCAACAACTGGGACAGCCCGGCGAGGCGTAGATCCAGGGCCCTGTAGACAAGATCCGGAACATGCGCGGAATGATCAAGCGCATCACAGAACAGCCGCCTGGCTTAGTGGCCGCGCAAATAGGTCAGTGGGGCGCTGGCGGGTAGGAGACGGGCACAGGCATCAGTGATCATGAAGGTTCCTACGCCTAGTGATCACTGGAACGCCTGTGCCCGCTGTCCCATCATGGCTGAGCGACCCCTTGTGGGACCAGTTCGCCGCCCTGCTGCCCGCACGACCCGCCACCGATCCGAGTCACCCCCTGGGCTGCCACCGTCTGCGCATCGCCGACCGGATCGTGTTCGACAAGCTCCTGCAAGTGCTGCGGTTCGGCTGCTCGTACGAGGCCATCGCCGACTCGACCTGCTCGGCCA
>NZ_JBEZFI010000026.1:0-86957 GCF_040649295.1 Micromonospora sp. NPDC048999
CCGACGTGTTCCCAACGATCTTGGCGGTGCTCCGCAGCACGTCAGATGGCCTTGCTGCCCTCACCCCGCCGGCAGGTCCCGTGCCGGCGACCCGCCCCACAGCTTCTTCCCCGCGAAGGAACGTCCCGTCTGGGCGGGTCGCCGGTTATAGTCCCCGTTGCAACTGGCAATCCCGTTACTGACAATCCCATTCGGGAGGCTCCTCGATGAATTCCAAGCTGGTTCGAGGCATGCTCGCCCTGACCTTGGTGCTTGGCGGCAGTGCCTTTGTCGCCGTCGCCCCAGCCGAGGCAGCGGCCAAGAAATACAAGAACTGCACCGCACTTCACAAGGTCTACCCGCACGGCGTAGGCAAGAAGGGCGCGAAGGACAAGGTTCGCGGCAACACCAAGCCGGTCACCAACTTCACGAGGTCCAACGCGGTCTACGCCAAGAACACTCACCTCGACCGGGACAGGGACGGGATCGCCTGCGAGAAGCGTTGACCTCGCACGGGCGGCGGGGTCGGCCGGAAAACCGGTCGCTCCGGGTGCCGTGCCGGTCGTACGGTCGCCGTATGCGCAGCGCGGTGGTGACCACGACGCCGGGACTCCCCGGCGCGCCGCACTGACATTTCCGTCGACGAGGCCCCGGGGCGAACCGCCCCGGGGCCTCGTGGCGTTCCGGGCCTGCTCGCCTCCGGGTCGTACCCGATCAAGGAGAGCGACATGATCGACCACCGCAGGCTCGGCCGGGAGCTGGAGCTGTTCGTCTCGGACCCGCTCGCGGGCGCCGGCCTGCCCATCTGGCTGCCGGCCGGCGCCGCCGCCCGGCACGCCGTCGAGGAGTACGTACGGGACCTGGAGCGCCGGGCCGGCTACCGGCACGTCTACTCGCCGCCGCTGGGGCGGCGGGAGCTGTTCGAGCTGTCGGGACATCTCGGCTACTTCGCCGACGACATGTTCCCGCCGATGCGGCTGTCCCCCGATGACGAGTTCGTGCTGCGGCCGGCGCTCTGCCCGCACCACGCCCTGGTCTTCCGGGCCCGTGGCCGCTCCTACCGGGAGCTGCCGCTGCGGGTCGGCGAGCTGGGTGGGATGTACCGGGCGGAACGCTCCGGGGTGCTCGGCGGGCTCGCCCGGGTACGCGCCATCTCGCTCAACGACGCGCACAACTTCTGCGCGCTGGAGCAGGTCGGCGACGAGGTACGCGAGATCCTCCGGCTGATCCGCGAGGCGCACGCCGCGCTCGGTGTCCGGCCGGCCGGGTTCCGGCTGTCGCTGCGCGGGCCGGGGGAGAAGTACGTCGGGGACGACGCCTCGTGGGCGCGGGCCGAGGAGCTGCTGCGCGCCGCGCTCGACGGGGTCGACTTCACCGAGGCGCCGGGCGAGGCTGCCTTCTACGGCCCGAAGATCGACATCCAGATCGTCGACGCGGCCGGCCGGGAGTCGACCATCTCCACCATCCAGCTCGACTTCGACAAGCCGGAGAAGTTCGACCTGTCGTACACCGCCGCGGACGGGAGCCGGAAACGGCCGGTGCTGGTGCACCGGAGCCTCGTCGGCAGCATGGAACGGCTGTTCGCGTACCTGATCGAGGTGCACGCCGGCGCCTTTCCGGCCTGGTACGCCCCGGTGCAGCTGGTGCTGCTCCCGGTCGACGACGGCCAGGCGGACGCGGCCGTCGACCTGTGTCGCCGGGCCGAGGCGGCGGGGCTGCGGGCCGAGGTCGACCTGACCGGCTCGCTGGGTGCCCGGATCCGCGACGCGGCCCGCCGAAGGGTCCCGTACGTCGGGGTGGTCGGCTCCCGGGAGGCGGCCGACGGGTCGGTTTCCCTGCGCCTGCGCGACGGCCGTGGGCTCGACCCGATGCCGGTGGCCGCCGCGCTGGGGTTGATCGGGCGGGTGATCGCCGACCGCTCGGCCGGCCTGCTCCCGGCCGCCTGACGCCCGCCGGCCCGGGCCGCCACCGGCTACCCAGGTGCCGGCCGGCGCCGGCTTCCCGCCGTCGTGATGGGGAGCCGGCGCCGGGCTGGTCGTACGCTGCACGTCAGTTCTTGGCCGGTGCGATCGCCGGAAGGGTCCCGGCGGGCGTGCCTCCTGCCTGCGGCGCGGGAATCTCGTCCGTGATCACCGCACCGCTGAACTGCGACCGGTACAGCCGGGCGTACGCGCCGTCGGCGGCCAGAAGCTGGTCGTGGGTGCCGTGTTCGACGATCTGGCCCTGCTCCATCATCAGGATCAGATCGGCGTCGCGGATCGTGGAGAGCCGGTGGGCGATGACGAAGCTGGTCCGGTCCGACCGCAGCGCCGCCATCGCGCGCTGGAGCAGCACCTCGGTCCGGGTGTCCACCGAGCTGGTCGCCTCGTCGAGGATCAGCAGCGACGGCTCGGCGAGGAACGCGCGGGCGATGGTGATCAGCTGCTTCTCGCCGGCGCTGACGTTGTTGCCCTCCTCGTCGATGACGGTGTCGTAGCCGTCGGGGAGGCTGCGGACGAAGCGGTCCACGAAGGTGGCCCGGGCCGCCGCCAGGATCTCCTCCTCGGTCGCGTCCGGCCGCCCGTACGCGATGTTGTCGCGGATGGTGCCGCCGAAGAGCCAGGTGTCCTGTAGCACCATGCCGATCCGGCCGCGCAGCTCGTCCCGGCGCATCGTGGTGATGTCCACCCCGTCCAGGGTGATCCGGCCAGCGTCCAACTCGTAGAACCGCATGATCAGGTTGACCAGCGTGGTCTTGCCGGCACCGGTCGGGCCGACGATCGCCACCGTGTGCCCGGGCTCGGCGACCAGGGACAGGTCGTCGATCAACGGCTTGTCCGGGTCGTACCGGAAGGAGACGTGCTCGAACTCGACGCGACCGTGCGGGTCGCCGATCCGGGCCGGCTGCGCGGGCTCGGGGCTCTGCTCCTCGGCGTCGAGGACCGCGAAGACCCGTTCGGCCGAGGCCACCCCGGACTGGAGCAGGTTGGCCATCGAGGCGACCTGGGTGAGCGGCTGGGTGAACTGCCGCGAGTACTGGATGAACGCCTGCACGTCGCCGAGGCTCATCGTGCCCGAGGCGACCCGCAGGCCGCCGACCACGGCGATCGCCACGTAGCTGAGGTTCCCGATGAAGAACATCGCCGGCATGATGATCCCGGAGACGAACTGCGCGCCGAAGCTCGCCTGGAACAGCTGATCGTTCTTGGCGTGGAAGGCGGCCTCCACCTCCTTCTGCCGGCCGAACACCTTGACCAGCTCGTGGCCGGTGTACGCCTCCTCGATCTGCCCGTTCAGCTCGCCGGTGTGCGCCCACTGGGCGATGAACTTGCGCTGCGAGCGCTTGGCGATCTGGGCGGTGACCAGCACCGACAGCGGCACCGCCACCAGGGCCACCACCGCCAGCAGCGGCGAGATCCAGACCATCATGGCCAGTACGCCGACCACGGTGAGCAGCGAGGTGACCAGCTGGCTCAGCGTCTGCTGAAGGGTCTGCGAGATGTTGTCGATGTCGTTGGTGACCCGGCTCAGCAGCTCGCCGCGCGGCTGCTTGTCGAAGTAGGGCAGCGGCAGCCGGTTGAGCTTCTCCTCCACCTCGGCGCGCAGCCGCAGCACGGTCCGCTGCACCACGCCGTTGAGCAGCCAGCCCTGCGCCCACATCAGCACGCTGGCCCCGACATAGAGCGCCAGAGCCAGGGCCAGCACCCGGCCCAGCGCGTTGAAGTCGATGCCGACGCCGGGCACCACGTGCATCTTCGCCAGCATGTCGGCGAAGTTGCCGTTGCCGGACGCCCGGGCCGCGGCCACCGCCTGCTCGGCGGTGGTGCCGGCGGGCAGCTTCCGGCCGATCACCCCGCTGAAGATCAGGTCGGTGGCGTGGCCGAGCACCTTCGGCCCGATGACGCTGAGCCCGACGCTCGCCACGGCCAGCGCGAGCACGGCGGTCAGTTGTGCCCGGTACGGCCGGAGCCGCCCGAGCAGCCGCCGGGCGGACGGCCCGAAGTTCATCGCCTTCTCAGCGGGCATGCCCATGCCCATGTGCGGCGGGCCGCCGCCGGCGCGCCGTCCGGCCGGTGGCAGCCGCTTCGGCGTCGCCTCCTCCGGGGCCTGCTTCTGGCCCGGTACCGAGCTGGTGGTCATGCCGCCACCTCCGCGGTCTGCTGGGACGCCACGATCTCGGCGTACGTGGGGCAGGTGTCGAGCAGTTCGTCGTGTCGCCCCATTCCGACGACGCCTCCGTCCTCGAGCACGATGATCTGATCGGCGTCGACGATCGTGGAAACCCGCTGGGCCACGATCACCACGGCCGCCTCCGCGGTGACCGGCTTCAGCGCCGCCCGCAGCCGGGCGTCCGTGCCGAGGTCGAGCGCGGAGAACGAGTCGTCAAACAGGTAGATCTCCGGTTTGCGGACCAGCGCGCGGGCGATCGCCAGCCGCTGCCGCTGGCCGCCGGAGACGTTCGTGCCGCCCTGCGCGATCGGCGCGTCCAGCCCGCCCGGCATCTCGGCGACGAACTCCCGGGCCTGGGCGATCTCCAGCGCCGCCCAGAGTTCGGCGTCGGTGGCGTCCGGATTGCCGTACCGCAGGTTGCTGGCGACCGTGCCGCTGAACAGGTAGGGCCGCTGCGGCACCAGCCCGATCCGCCGCCACAGCTCATCCGGGGCCAGTTCGCGTACGTCCACCCCGTCCACGAGGACCGTCCCGGTGGTCGGGTCGACCAGCCGCGGGATCAGGGTGAGCAGGGTCGTCTTGCCGGCGCCGGTGGAGCCGATGATCGCCGTGGTCCGCCCGGGCTCGGCGCGGAACGAGATGTCGTGCAGCACCGGAGCCGTCGCCCCCGGGTACTGGAAACCGACGTCGCGCAGCTCAAGCTCGCCCCGGCCGGACACCTCGGTGACCGGCCGCGCCGCCGGGACCACCGAGGACTCGGTGTCCAGCACCTCCACGATGCGCTCGGCGCAGACCGCGGCCCGGGGCACCATCATCAGCATGAAGGTGGCCATCATGACCGACATCAGGATCTGCATCAGGTACTGCAGGAACGCGGTCAGTGCGCCGATCTCGATCTGACCGGAGTCGATCCGGCCCGCGCCGAACCACAGCACCGCGACGCCGGAGATGTTGAGCACCAGCATCACGAGCGGGAAGATCAGCGCCTGGAGCCGGCCGATCCGCAGCGCGGTCGCGGTCAGGTCGGCGTTCGCGACCCCGAAGCGATCCGTCTCGTACGGCTCGCGGACGAAGGCGCGGACCACCCGGATGCCGGTGATCTGCTCGCGCAGCACCCGGTTGACCGTGTCGATCCGGGTCTGCATGAGCCGGAAGGTGGGCACCATCTTCCGGATGAGCAGGCCCAGCGCGATCGCCAGCACCGGCACGCAGACCACCAGCAGCCAGGAGAGCCCGACGTCCTCGCGGAGTGCCATCACCACGCCGCCGATGCTCATGATCGGCGCGGCGGCCAGCATGGTGCAGCTGAGCAGGACGAGCATCTGCACCTGCTGCACGTCGTTGGTGTTCCGGGTGATCAGCGAGGGCGCCCCGAAGCGGGCCACCTCGCGGGCGGAGAAGCGGTTGACGTGGTGGAAGATGGCACCCCGGACGTCCCGGCCGAAGCTCATCGCGGTTTTCGCGCCGAGGTAGACGGCGGTGATCGAGCAGGTGATCTGGAGCAGGCTGACGAGCAGCATCCAGCCGCCCGTACTCAGGATCTCGCCGGTGTCGCCGACGGCCACGCCACGGTCGATGATCCGGGCGTTGAGGCTCGGCAGGTAGAGCGAGGCGATCGTGCCGACGAACTGGAACGCCACCACGGCGGCCAGTAGTCGCCGGTACGGGCGCAGATGGTTACGGAGCAGGCGGATCAGCACGGACGTTCCCCCGCTGTCGTCTCGGTGTCGGGATCGGTGTTTCTGTTCAACCGGCGGATGTCCCCGTCGGACATGTTCGTGATGAGTTCGATGAGGAACTCCCGAATCACCGCCTGCTTCGCCGGGTCGGCGTCGACCGAGGTGAGCGGGCGGTTGCTGTGGATCAGGTCGATGATGGCCAGGGCGTGCTCCCGACCCTTGCCGGTCAGGGTGAGCTGGACGCTGCGGCGGTCGTTCGGATCCCGTTGGCGGGCCACGAAGCCGTCGCGTTCGAGGGTGTCGACGATGCCGGTGAGGGTGGCCGGCCGGACAAAGCACCGTTCCGCCATCTCCCGGTGCGTACTGTCACCGGCCCGGAGCAGGATGAGCAGCACGCGCATGCCGGCGGAGGTAAGCCCGTGGTGTTCGGCGAGGTAGCGCCCCCAGTGCTGCTCGACCACGTGCCCGGCGATGCCGATCAGCCGGCCGAGCGGCGCCTGCCTGAGCGCGTCGGGGAAGCTGACGAGCGGTCCCGTGTTCACGGATACAGATTAGCCCCCGGACTGTCAGGCCCCAAACTAATTTTCGTCACCAACTGGTCGGCAGCGGCATGCCCTCGGTGTAGCCCGCGGCGCTCTGCACGCCGACCAGCGCCCGCTCGTGGAATTGCTCCAGGTTGCGGGCGCCCGCATAGGTGAAGGCGCTGCGTACGCCGGAGACGATCTCGTCGATCAGGTCCTCCACGCCCGGCCGGGTCGGGTCCAGGTACATCCGGGCCGAGGAGATGCCCTCCTCGAAGATCGCCTTCCGGGCCCGTTCGTACGCGCTGTCCTCCGCCGTACGCGCGCTGACCGCCCGGGAAGACGCCATGCCGAAGCTCTCCTTGTAGCGCCGGCCGTCCGGGTCGGTGTACAGGTCTCCGGGGGACTCGTAGGTGCCGGCGAACCAGGACCCGATCATCACGTTCGAGGCGCCCGCCGCCAGGGCCAACGCCACGTCCCGGGGGTGGCGTACGCCACCGTCGGCCCAGACGTGCCGGCCCAGCGCCCGGGCCGCCGCGGCGCAGTCGAGCACCGCCGAGAACTGCGGCCGGCCCACACCGGTCATCATCCGGGTGGTGCACATCGCGCCCGGCCCGACGCCGACCTTGACGATGTCGGCGCCCGCCTCGATCAGGTCGCGTACGCCCTCGGCGGTGACCACGTTGCCGGCCGCGACCGGGACGGCCGGGTCAAGCCCACGGACCGCCCGCAGCGCGGAGATCATCCGCGCCTGATGGCCGTGCGCGGTGTCCACGACCAGCGTGTCCACCCCGGCCTCCAGCAGCGCGGCGGCCTTGCCGGTCACGTCGCCGTTGATGCCCACCGCGGCGGCGACGCGCAGCCGCCCCCGGTCGTCCACCGCCGGCTTGTAGAGCGTGGCGCGCAGCGCGCCCGGCCGGGTCAGCACACCGACCAGCCGCCCACCGGCGTCCACCACCGGCGCGAGCCGTCGCCGTCCGGCGGACAGCCGGTCGAAGCCGGTACGCGGGTCCGCGTCCGCCGGCACGGTGTGCAGCTCGGTCGACATCACGTGCCGGAGCTGGGCGAACCGGTCCACGCCCACGGTGTCCGCCTCGGTGACCACACCGACCGGGCGGCCGGCCTCGTCCACCACGATCACCGCGCCGTGCGAACGCTTCGGCAGCAGGTGGATCGCGTCACCGACGGTGTCCGTCGGGCCGAGGGTGATGGCCGTGTCGTGCACCAGGTGCCGCTGCTTGACCCAGGCGACCACGTTGGCCACCACCTCGATCGGGATGTCCTGAGGGATCACCGCGATGGCGCCCCGGCGGGCCACGGTCTCGGCCATCCGCCGGCCGGCGACGGCCGTCATGTTCGCCACCACCAGCGGGATGGTCGTGCCGGTGCCGTCGCCGCTGGCCAGGTCGACGTCGAGCCGGGAGGCCACCTCGGAACGGTTGGGCGCCATGAAGACGTCGTTGTAGGTCAGGTCGTGCGCGGGGAGCGCGTCATGAAGGAACCGCACCGGAACATCATTCCCGGCGGCCTCCGTCCGTGTCGGCGATGGTCACGGAAACCACCCCGTGCGGGCGTCAGCCGAGCAGCAGCGCCGCGCCGGTTGCGGTCATCACAACGGCGACCGCGCCGTCCAGCACGCGCCAGGCGGTGGTACGGGCGAGCAGCGGCGCCAGTCGGTGCGCCCCGCCGCCGAGCGCGGTGAACCAGGCGGCGCTGGCCAGCGCGGCGCCGACGCCGAACGCCCAGCGCTGTTCGTACTGCTGGGCCACGCCGCCGAGCAGCAGCACGGTGTCGAGATAGACGTGCGGGTTGAGGTAGGTGAAGGCCAGGCAGGCCAGCACGGTCGCGCGGAGGGTGGCCGGCGGCCGCTCGGTGGGGGCGAGGGCGCCCGGGCGCAAGGCGCGGCGGGCGGCGAGCACGGCGTACCCGAGCAGGAACGCGGCCCCGGCCCAGCGGATGGCGGCGAGCAGCCCCGGGCGGTCCGCCACGGCGGTCCCGAGACCGGCGATGCCCGCCGCGATGAGCAGGGCGTCCGAGGCGGCGCAGGCGACCACGACGGGTAGCACGTGCTCACGGCGTAGCCCCTGGCGGAGCACGAAGGCGTTCTGCGCGCCGATGGCGACGATCAGCGCGAGCGAGACGCAGAACCCGGCGACGGCCGAGGGAAGCGGAGGCGGCACGGGTCGCACGCTAGGGGCTGACACGTGATGCAGTCCAACTAATCTTTCTGAAGCTCCGTAAGCTGAGCTGATGGAAGGACTCGACGCCACCCAGCTACGCACCCTGGCCGCCGTGGTCGGCGAGGGCAGCTTCGAGGGCGCGGCGCGCGTCCTGCATGTCACCCAGTCGGCGGTGAGTCAGCGGATCCGCGCGCTGGAGGAGGCCGTCGGGCAGGTGCTGGTCCGCCGCAACCGTCCCTGCCAGGCGACCGAGGCGGGACAGCCACTGCTGCGCCTGGCCGTCCAGTTGACGCTGCTCGAACGGGAGGCGCTCGCCGAGGCGCGCGGGGCGGTGGATGGGGCGCGTGGGGCGGTGGACGGGGCCGTCGGGCCCACCCGGGTGCCCGTGGTGGTCAACGCCGACTCGTTGGCCACCTGGTTCGTGCCCGCGCTGGCCCGCGTCCCGGCCGAGCTGGCCGTCTGCTTCGACGTACGCCAGGACGACCAGGACCACACCGCCGAGCTGCTGCGCGACGGCGCAGTGCTGGCGGCGGTGACCGCCCAGCGGGAGCCGGTGCAGGGCTGCCGGGTACGCCCGCTCGGCGCGATGCGCTACCGGGCGCTCGCCGCCCCGGCGTTGGTCGCCCGCTGGTTTCCCGACGGCCTGACGGCCGAGGCGCTGGCCGGCGCGCCGATGCTCGTCTTCGACCGCAAGGACCGCGTCCAGCACCGTTTCGTGCGGGCGGTGACCGGCCGGGACCTCGACCCGCCGGTGCACCACGTGCCGTCCGTGCCGGCGTTCAGCGAGGCGATCCGGCGTGGCCTCGCCTGGGGGCTGGTCCCGGAGCAGTTGGCCGAGGCCGACCTGGCCGACGGCGTCTGCGTCGACCTCGCCCCGGGGCGGCACGTAGACGCGCCGCTCTACTGGCAGCACTGGCGGCTGGAGTCCAGGCTCCTCGCCGCCCTCACCGACGCGGTCTGCGCCGAGGCGGCGGCCGTCCTCCACCCGGGCCAATAGGCCGTCGGGGCCGGAAGCCCCCGGCCCTCCTTACGCGATGGTGCAGATCGGGGCGCCGGCGGTGATGACCGCGCCGACCTCGGCGGAGAGGCCGCTGACGGTGCCCGCCTTGTGGGCGTGCAGCGGCTGCTCCATCTTCATCGCCTCCAGGACGACGATCAGGTCCCCCTCGGCGACGGTGTCCCCGTCGGCGATGGCGATCTTGACGATGGTGCCCTGCATGGGCGAGGCGAGGGTGTCGCCGCTGACCGCCGCGCCGGCCTTCGCGCCGCCGCCCCGGCGAGCCGGCTTCCTGGTGGCGGGCGCGGTGGTGGCCGTACCCGCGCCGAGGCCGGCGGGCAGGACCACCTCCAGCCGCTTGCCGCCCACCTCGACCACGACGGTCTCGCGCTCGGCCGGGCCCTCGACGGCGCCGGCCGGGGCGGTGAACGCCGGAACGGTGTTGTCGAACTCGGTCTCGATCCACCGGGTGTGCACGTTGAACGGCTCGGCCGTGAACGCCTCGTCCCGGACCACCAGGCGGTGGAACGGCAACGCGGTGGCCATCCCCTCGACGACCATCTCGTCCAGCGCCCGGCGGGCCCGCTCCAGCGCCTCCGTACGCGTCTCGCCGGTGATGATCACCTTGGCCAGCAGCGAGTCGAAGTTGCCGCCGATCACGTCGCCGGCCGAGATGCCGGTGTCGACCCGGACGCCCGGCCCGCTGGGCAGCCGCAGCGCGGTGATGGTGCCCGGGGCAGGCAGGAAGTTGCGGCCCGGGTCCTCGCCGTTGATCCGGAACTCGATGGCGTGCCCGCGCGGGGTCGGGTCCTCGGTGAAGCGCAGCTTCTCGCCGTCGGCGATGCGGAACTGCTCACGGACCAGGTCGATGCCGGCGGTCTCCTCGGTGACCGGGTGCTCGACCTGGAGCCGGGTGTTGACCTCCAGGAAGGAGATGGTGCCGTCGGCGCCGACCAGGTATTCCACCGTGCCGGCGCCGTGGTAGCCGGCCTCCCGGCAGATCGCCTTGGCGCTGTCGTGGATCTGGGCGCGCTGCGCGTCGGTGAGGAACGGCGCGGGAGCCTCCTCGACCAGCTTCTGGTGCCGGCGCTGGAGCGAGCAGTCTCGGGTGCCCACCACAATCACGTTGCCGTGCTGGTCGGCGAGGACCTGCGCCTCGACGTGCCGGGGGTGGTCCAGGTAACGCTCGACGAAGCACTCGCCCCGGCCGAACGCGGCGACCGCCTCGCGGGTGGCCGACTCGAACAGGTCCGGGATCTCCTCCATGGTGCGGGCCACCTTGAGGCCGCGCCCGCCGCCGCCGAAGGCCGCCTTGATGGCGACCGGCAGGCCGTGGTCGATGGCGAAGGCCATCACCTCGTCGGCGTTGCCGACCGGGTCCGGGGTGCCGGGGACCAGGGGCGCGCCGGCGCGCTGGGCGATGTGCCGGGCGGTCACCTTGTCGCCGAGGTCACGGATCGCCTGCGGGGTCGGCCCGATCCAGGTCAGCCCGGCGTCGATGACCGCCTGCGCGAAGTCGGCGTTCTCGGAGAGGAAGCCGTAGCCGGGGTGCACCGCGTCGGCTCCCGACCGGGCGGCGGTGTCGATCAGCTTGTCGATCCGCAGGTAGCTCTCGGCCGCGGTGTCGCCGCCCAGGGCGTACGCCTCGTCGGCGAGGGTGGCGTGCAGGGCGTCCCGGTCCGAGTCCGCGTAGACGGCGACGCTCGCCAGGCCGGCGTCGCGGCAGGCGCGGATGACGCGGACGGCGATCTCGCCGCGGTTGGCGATGAGTACCTTGCGCACCTTGGTGGCTCCTCCCCGGAGGTCGATGCCGGGAGTTTATCGGCCGACCTCCGCCGCCCTAACGATCGCTCAGTGTGGGATGCGGCACGGCACTGCCGCGTCTTAGTCAAATTTGGCTATTACGCTTGCCCGGTGTCGGCAACGCGGATGATGATTCTCGGCCTGGTCAGGTGGATGCAACCGGTGCACGGCTACGACGTACGCCGTGAGCTGCTGAGCTGGAGCGCCGACAAGTGGGCCAACGTGCAACCGGGATCGATCTACCACGCGTTGCGCAAGCTCACCGACGAGGGACTGCTCCGGGCGGTGTCGACGGAGCAGGTGGGGGCCCGCCCCGCCCGCACCACCTATGAGGTGACCCCGAAGGGGGAGGACGAGTTCGAGACCCTGCTACGGGCGCAGTGGTGGCAGCTTCACGAGCCGGCCGACCCGTTCGTGGCCGCGTTCTCCTTCCTGCCCGCGATGCCGCGCGACGAGGCGGCGGCGGCCCTGCGGAACCGGGCCAACCTGCTGCGGGCCGGTATCGAGTCGATGCGCGCCTCGCTGGAGTCGGAGTGGGTGCGCAACACCAAGCCGGTGCACGTCGGCTGGATGTTCGAGCTGTGGCTGGCCCGGGCCGAGGCGGAGATGGCCTGGTGCGGGCGGATCGCCGAGCGGATCGAGTCAGGAGTGTCGTACCTGCCCGCTGCAATGGAGCGGGCCGAGGGTTGGTCCGGGTGGACGGACGGGGTCGTACCCCAGAGCGACAACACGAAATAATCAACGTTGACTACAAGAGCTATATCGCGTTAGTGTCGGCGCGAACCGCGGGGGTCCGGTGTGCCCTCCTCGCGGACGATCGGCGGCCGGTCCCGTCCGGCCCGGACGACCAGGAGCAGAGATGATCAAGACCAGGGGGCTGCGAAAGTCGTTCCGCTCCCGCGCCGGCCGCGAGACGAAGACCGTGGACGCGGTCCGGGGTGTCAACCTCGACGTCGCCGAGGGGGAGATCTTCGGCTTCCTCGGCCCCAACGGCGCTGGCAAGACCACCACCCTGCGGATGCTCGCCACCCTCATCGAGCCCGACGGCGGCGAGGCCACGATCGCCGGGGCCAATCTGCGCAAGGAGCCGGCCGAGGTGCGCCGCCGGATCGGCTACGTGGCCCAGGGCGGCAGCACCTGGGACGAGTCCACCGCCCGCGAGGAGCTGGTGCTCCAGGCCCGCTTCTACGGCATCGGAAAGGCCGAGGCGCAACGCCGCGCCGCCCGCGCCCTCGACGCCTTCCAGCTCACCGAGTACGCCGACCGCAAGTGCAAGACCTACTCCGGCGGTCAGCGCCGCCGGGTCGAGATCGCGCTCGGCATCATCCACGAGCCGAAGATCGTTTTCCTCGACGAGCCGACCACCGGCCTCGACCCGCAGAGCCGGGCCCACATGTGGGACGAGATCCGCCGGCTACGCGCCGAGGGGATGACCGTCTTCATCACCACGCACTACCTCGACGAGGCGGACGCGCTCTGCGACCGGATCGCGATCATGGACCACGGTCAGGTGGTCGCCGAGGGCACCCCGGCCGAGCTGAAGCGGGAGATCTCCGGGGAGGTGGTGCAGGTCGGCCTCGACGCCGCCAACACCCCCCGCGCCGCCGAACTGCTCGACAGCGAGGCGTACGTCAACAAGCTGGAGACCGTCGACCAGGGTGGCCTGCGCCTCTTCGTCGAAGACGGGGCCACCGCCATCCCGCAGGTGCTGCGCCGCCTCGACGCCGCCGGGCTGGACCTGCGCTCCATCGAGCTGCACCGCCCCAGCCTCGACGACGTCTTCCTCACCAAGACCGGCCGCTCGCTGCGCGAGTCCTGACCAACCGGAGAAGCTGTCATGAAACTCGCCCGCGACACCTGGCTGATCTTCCAGCGCCAGATCCAGTTGCTGCTGCGCAACCCGGTCTGGGTCTTCGTCGGCGTCTTCCAGCCGGTGATGTACCTGCTGCTCTTCGCCCCGCTGCTCACGAAAGCGCTGAACGCGCCGACCCAGGCTGCGGCGTACAAGTTCTTCGTCCCCGGCCTGCTCGTGCTGCTGGCCATCTTCGGCGGCCTGTTCCAGGGCTTCGGCCTGATCGCCGAGTTGCGCGCCGGGGTCATCGAACGCTCCCGGGTCACCCCGGTCAGTCGGCTCGCCCTGCTGCTCGGCCGCTCACTGCGGGACGTGGTCTCGCTGATCGCGCAGGCGATCATCATCACCCTGCTGGCGCTCCTGTTCGACCTGCGCGTCTTCATCGGCTACCTGCTCCTGGCGTACCTGATGCTGGCCCTGATCGCGCTGATGACGTCGGCGGTCTCCTACGGCGTCGCGCTGAAGGTCAAGAGCGAGGACGCGCTCGCCCCGCTGATGAACACCGTCGCCCAGCCGGTGCTCCTGCTGTCCGGCATCCTGCTGCCGCTCGCCTACGCGCCCGGCTGGCTGCAAGGGGTCGCCAACTGGAACCCGTTCTCCTGGGCGGTCCTGGGCAGCCGGGCGCTCTTCGCCGGCGACCTCAGCAACGCCAAGGTCTGGCAGGGGTTGACGATCGTCGCGGTGCTCGCCGTCGCCGGGGTGGTCTGGGCCGCCCGGCAGTTCGCCCGCAGCGTCCGCTGAATAGACGAGAGTTGCCTCTCACCAGAGGCGGGGCACCGATCCTGCGCGCGTAGCGTGGATCGGTGCCCCGCCTCATCCATGACAAGACGACTTGGTTGACCTATGCCCAACTCGGGCTGTGGGGCTTCTTCCTCTACGGGTTCGGCCCCGTCGTACCGCTGCTCCGCGACGAACAGGGCACCAGCGCCGCCGTCGCCGGCCTGCACAGCACGGGCATCGCGGTCGGCGCGCTGCTCGGCGGGGCACTCTTCGCGCCGGTTGCCCGTCGCCTCGGTCGCGGCCCGGCCATCTGGCTCGGCCTGGCCGGCGTGGCCGCCGGGGTCGCCGCCCTCGGGCTGCTGCGCCCGCTGCCCGCCACCCTCGCCGCCGTCGCGGTGATCGCCACCTTCGGCATGCTGGTGGTCAGCGGGGTCAACGTGGTGCTAACCGCCCATCACGGGCCTGCCGCGCCCGCCGCGCTCACCGAGGCCAACGCCGCCTGCGCCGGCATGGGCATCCTCGCGCCGCTGGTCATCGGCACCACCGTGAACTCCGGCCACGGCTGGCGGCCGGTGATGGCCGTCGAGGTCGGGCTGATCACGCTGGTCGCCCTCGCCGCCCTGCTTTTCCGGGTACGCCTGCCGAAGGCCGCCCCGGCCGCCGCTGGCCCTGCCGTGGTGACCGCCTCGGCACCGGCGGCCCGCACCCCCGCGGCGCACCGGCTGCCGGCGGCGTACTGGATCGCCTGGGTGCTCATGTCGGTCACCGGCTCGATCGAGGTGTGCCTGTCGCTCTGGACCGCCGACGTGCTGCGTACCCACGCCGGGCTCGGCGCGGGCAGCGCCTCGGCGGCGGTCGCCGCGATCGTCGGCGGCATGTTCGTCGGACGACTGGCCGGCGGCCGGTTCGCGCTGCGCTGGCCGCCGGTGCCGCTGCTGCTCGGCGCGCTGGCCGTGTCCCTGGCCGGGTTCGCGCTCTTCTGGTCCGCCCCGGTCGGCTGGCTGGCCGTCACCGGTCTGGTCGTGCTCGGGCTGGGCAACGCCCTGCACTACCCGCTGGCCATCTCCATCGCGCTCGCCGTCGCCGGGCCGGCCGCCGACAAGGCGGCCGGCTGGTCGTCGTACTCGATGGGGGTGGGTTTCGGGATCGCGCCGGTCCTGCTCGGTTGGGTGGCCGACGGCGTCGGACCGCACCTGGCCTTCCTGCTGCTGCCCGGCTTCATCGCGGCGTCCGTGCTGCTCACCGTGCGGCTCGGCCGGGTCCTGCGCGCGGCGCGCCCTACCGCCCCTGCCAGCGGCCCGGTCCTCAGCGCACCCGGGCCAGGGTGACGCCGTCGGCGATCGGGAGCATGACCACGTCCACCCGTACGTCGGACATGATCTCGTCGTTGAATGCCGCGATGGCCCGGTCGTCGGCGTTCTCCGGGGCGAGCACCCGGCCACCGCGCAGCGTGTTGTCCACCGCGATGACCGCGCCCGGTCGCATCCGGGGCACCAGCTCGTCCCAGTAGACCGGGTAGCCGACCTTGTCGGCGTCGATGAACGCGAGGTCCAGGTACCGCTCCCGCGGCAGCTCCCGCAGCCTGTCGGCGGCCGGGCCGATGCGCAGGTCGATGAGGTCCTGCACGCCGGCCCGCGTCCAGTAGCGGCGGGCGACGCCGGTGTACTCCTCCGAGATGTCGAAGCAGGTCAGCTGGCCGCCCTCGGCGAGGCCCCGGGCGATCGCCAGCGAGGAGAGCCCGGTGAAGGTGCCCACCTCCACCGCCTGCCGCACCCCCAGCAGCCGGGTGAGAAAGGTCAGGAATGCGGCCTGCTCCGGCGCGACCTGCATGTCCGCCTGCTCGGGAAGGGCGGCCAGCGTCTCCTCGGCCAGTTCACGGACGATTTCGTCGGGGGCGGAACCGTGCGCCACGAGATAGGCGTGCAGTTCCGGGGTCAGCGGCAACGGCTTCGTGCTCATGATCGGCACGTTAGCCGATATTCTCGACCGTCGACGTCGGCTGGTTGGCTGGCTGGCTGGCGTGTCGGCGTCCGGGAGCAAGACAGCTTTTGACCGTTATGCCTCTGGGTCATAAATATGACTCACAGGCATGACGCTCTCACCAGTTGTGGCCTCCCGCCAGCCCCGGCTAGCCGAGAGGTTCGATTTCCTGGCCCCCGGGTGCGACCTTCGTCCACAGATCCGTGATGCTCAGCCCCAGCTCGCCGAGGAGGCTCCGCAGCAGCGGCAGGCTCAACCCCACCACCGTGCCCGGGTCACCCTCGATGCCGGTCAGGAACGCCCCGCCCAGCCCGTCGATGGTGAACGCCCCGGCCACCGCCAGCGGCTCACCCGTCGCCACGTACGCGGCGATCTCCTCGTCGGTGATCTCCGCGAAGTGCACCGTGGTCGAGGCCACCGCCTCCGCCCGCGACTCGTGGGTCACGTCGATCAGACAGTGCCCGGTGTGCAGCACCCCGCTACGCCCGCGCATCCGCTGCCACCGCCGGGTGGCATCCGCCGCGTCCGCCGGCTTGCCCAGAATCTCCCCGTCGAACGCCAGCACCGAGTCGCAGCCGAGCACCAGCGTCCGCTCGTCCGGCGTGGCCCGCAGCCGGCCCAGCACCGCCTGCGCCTTCAGCCGGGCCAGTTCCAGGCACAGCTCCTCCGCCCGGTCGCTGACCACCTGCGACTCATCAACGCCGCTGACCAGCACGTCGGGTTCGATCCCGGCGGCTTGGAGCAGCTTGCGGCGGGCGGGACTCTGCGAGGCGAGCACGAGGCGCAGCGGTACGGAAGTCGACACGTGGGCGACGTTACCGGCCGATCCGTCGTAGCGGGTCAGCGGCACGGCGGCGCAGGGCGGTTAGCCTGTAGGCCGCTCTCGGACGAACACGCCGACGCCGGAGACGGATTCGACCAGGCCCCGGTCGCGCAGGATCGTGACGGCAGTTCTGACCGTCATGTGCGAGGTCTTGTACTGCTCTTGCAGCTCCCGTGACGACGGAAGTTTGCTCCCAGGCGGCAGGTCACCGGACTCGATGCCAGCCACGATGTCGTCGACGATGCGCTGGTAGGCGTGTCTGTAGTTCATGGTTCTCCCCTGGCAGGTGAGGTCATCGGACCACGCCGGGGGCCGCAGGTCAAGATCCGCGCGCATCAGATGCCATCATAGGCTTGACCTGTGATGCGCGCGCATCATAGGTTCGGAGCGTGACGGTCCCTGGCAGGTTCCGTCACGGCCGGGGCGGGCCTCCCCGTGGCCCGTCCCGGTCCACCCGTACTCCCCGGTCAGAGGAGACCCATGGTCGAGCGGCACACCGACCCCCAGCCCGTCAGCCTGCGACACGGCGCCGGCCGCCTCGCTGACGGGGACCGCGTGCCGGTGCCACCACTCCCGCCTCCACCGCCGCGCCGGCTGCGCGTCACGGTGCTGGCGTGCGTGTTCGTCGTCGCCCTGGCCGTCGTGATCGGGGCGCTGCGGTGACCGCCGCGCCCGCCCCGGTCACGGTTCGCCGCTGGCGGCGGACCCTCAACACCCACCGACCGCCCGGCCCGGGGCAGCCGTGCCCGATCTGCCAGGTGCGCCGCTGCTGGCCGTGGGCGTCCGCGCGCGGTGACTTGGTGACCCATGGCCTGTACCACGTCGGGCCGCCCATCGACCTCGGGTCATCCCGCACCGTCGAACGGCCGCACCAGGCGGCGGGCGGAACGAAGCAGAAGATCCGTGACGGCGAGACCTGAGCGCCCCACCCCGGGGCCGATCCCCGGGCCGTGGCCGAGCCCGCCCGGGACGATCGTCCGGTGCATGGGCTGCGTCCCGGGCATCACCGTCACCACTCACTACTGCAATGGCGGCAAGCTGTTGCAGCCGTACGGCGGGCGCTGTCAGTGCCGGGAGCCTGGCTGCGCTGGATCGGCGGCCGACCCAGGGCCTACCGCGACACCGGCACGGCGGCGGCGACGCGCCTGACCGTCCTGTGGCGCACAGCCGATTTGACGAGCGCTACCGGCCGGCACGGCGACGCCGCCACACCAGATAGCCCCCGCCCGCCGCCACCAGTACGCCCAGCGTCGCCAGCCCGCGCGCCGTCGCACCGTCATCCCCGCTGTCCTCCGGCTGCGCAGCTTGGGTCGAGGCGGGTGCGGTCGCGACCGCCGACTCGAAACCCAACGGGGGTACGTCAGCGGTGAGCGCGGCGACCAGGTCGATGACGCCGTAGCCGTACTCGTCGTCCCGCCCGGGCGGCCCCTTGTCGATAGCGGTGGCCGTCAGGCGATGCTTGACCTCCTGAGCCGGCAGGTTGGGGTACTTGGACCGAATCAGCGCAGCCGCCCCAGCAACGATCGCCGTGGCGTCAGAGGTTCCGGAACTTTTGCGATATTGGCCACCGATGCTTGTGCTATAGATATCGATTGCTGGCGCTACGACGTCGATCTCGGGCCCGGATGCCGATATCGCTGCGTGTCTGCCATCCCGGTCGACGCCGCCGACAGCGATTACACCCGGCTCTGACGCCGGATAGGTCACACCAGTCTCCCGAGGGGTGTTGCCAGCCGCTGCTACCACTACAATATTGGACTCCAAGGCCGTTCTTATGGCAGCCTGAAGGCGAACTGTTGCGACATGGGCGGCGGAAATGCTGATTATGTCGGCATGGTGAGTAATCGCGTACTCGATGCTAGACGCAAGGTCGTCGGCATTGCCGAGGCCGTCCGCAGGTGTGTCATAAAGGGGCAAGATCTTGGCCCTCGGAGCTATTCCTAGGGCGCCTGAACTAGACCCTCGTCCGTGAGCGGCAATGAGGCCTGCCATTCCTGTGCCATGACTATTCTGGTCTCGTTGGCCGTTGCCGTTCCCGCCCGGAATCATGTCGGCCCCTTGGAGAAGGTTTCGCTCTAGATCGGGATGTGGATCGGTGCCAGTATCCGGGACGGCTACGATGACGCCTTCACCACGGCTGATCTCATGCGCTTCCCTCGCATTGAGGTATCGAAGATGCCATTGGTCGGCTCTAACCTGGTCGGCGGCGCTTCCACTCGCGAGTGCAGTAGTGGGCGTGAAGACCGGCAGTAGGATGCAGGTGGTGCCGAACGCAAGAGCGACTTCGAACAGACGGGCAGATGCGGAGGTCATGTCGTTTCAGCGGTCGAGGCCAATAGCTGGGCCGGGATCAATCGGTCGACCCTCATCGGGTGGTCGAACTACTGGGTCCACCCCATGCTCAGTCTCCCATGGGTTGTCTGGATCCCACCGATGTTCGTCACCATCGCGTTGATCTGAGCCCTGTAGGCGGTTGCGAACATCCTGCCCCCCTCGATAATTGGCTGATCCTGCATGGCCATCAAATGACAACGGTCCGTGCGTGCCGAGGAATGGTCCTTTGCTTGCCCCCGGTCGAGAGCCGGCCGCGCCTGTCGGAGCCGTGCCAGCGCCGCCACTGCCGATTACGCCGCCGATGGGGTTCACACGACGAGGCGAGGCAGGCCCGGCTGGTTGACCGACGAAGGGAGAACCGCCGATGAGGCCGCCAGGAGGCATCGGACGTGCTGACGTAGGCGAGGTGCCATTGCCAGGCGGAACCCCGCCTCCGCTATCGCGGCGAATGGGAAGCCGGTTGAGTGGGGCATTTGGATTGAGAGGCCGCGAGGTGCCCGGCGCAGTCGGCGGTGGGTTGGTGCCCCCTACTTGGGGGATCGATGGCAAGCCAGGCGCGGGCGTAGCCGTGCCTGGGGCTGTCGGTGCTGGAGCGCTACCTGCTCCGCCAAGCAGTGGCGCTTCGCCCAAGACGGGTCCTGCGAAGGGAGCCTTGGGTGTAGGGATCGGCCTATCAGTTATCGCTGGTGAGCGAATTGGCCTTGTCTGCGTTGTGGAGTTCATCGGGATCGGAACGATCGGAGGAATAACTGGTGTCGGGCTTGCCGAACCATACGGATCAACCGGGGATTGATCCACTCGTGGGCCAAGCCGGGCTGGAGGTGGGGGTTGGCGGAGCATGGCTTGGGCTTGTTGGAGTTCGCTGCTCAATCCCGTCATCAACCCCCGCGCCTGGAGGTTCAGCCGTTCCAGGTCCGCGTCCGTCACCGGTGGCTGGTCGGGCAGGCGGCTGCCGGCCACCGCCTTCGGGTCGGCGAGTATCGCCTCGTACGCCCGTTTCTGCTGGAGTTTGGCCGCGTACTCCTCATGGATCGGTTTGAGGCCGGTGCGGGTGCTGGCGATGGCGCGGGCGGCGGCGGCGAGCGCGTCGTAGTTCGCGGCGGCGGTGTCGTGGGTGCGTTGGACCTTGTCGATGAGCTGGTCCAGTTCACCGAGGTACGCCTGCGCGGCGGCGCTGCTCTCCGGTGGCCAGGCTTCGGCGAGCCCTCGGCGATATTCCTTGAGCCGGCTGAGGTGGGTCAGGGCCAGGTCGCAGATCTTGCGCCACCCGGCGACCTGCTTCCAGTGTCCGGTGGTCTCCTGGTCCTGCAGGCACGCCCACATGCTGAGCACATTCATGAGGTGCCAGTCGGTGAGGCCCGACGTGCGGCCGCCGCCCCGCTCGATCATGGCAGTATCACCGGCCCGTCCTGGGGCGCGGTTGGGTCGGGCAGCCTGGGCACGGGTCGCGCCCCGATCGCCTCGGAGCGGCCGAGCTCCCGCTCGACGTCGACTACCCGGGCGGCGGCGAACGCGTCGGTGTGGACGTACTGATCGGCGATCCGGCCCGCGGCGTCGGCCAGGTGGCCGGTGGCGGGGCTGAGGTCCCAGACCATGTGGACGGTGGCCTGCTGGGTCTCGTGGTGCGCCTGAAGGAAGTGGACCAGCTCGATGAAGGCGTCGGCGGGGTTGGGGATCGGCGTCTTCATGTCGTCGGCGATGTACGACAAATGCGCTGCGTAGTTGCGCGTGACCTCGTCCTGGAGCCGGTCGGCGAACTCGCGCATCTGTCGGATGTCGGCCTCAATGCCGCCGTAGCCTCGCAGCCAGCCCGCCGGCCGGTCCTCTTCGGGAATCATCGGCGCTCCTGCCCGTCACCGCGTCGTTTCCGAGAGTGAGGTTAACGGCTTGCAGGGGATCCTGGCAGCCCCGCGTACCCGGGAAGGTTCAGCGGGGGAGGCCGGAGGCGCGCCACGCGCCGGGGCCGGCGACGAGCGCCGCGCCCGCCGGACGGGCGCTGCGCGCCCAGTGCGACACGGCGGCCGGTGCGGTGGCCGTGGCCGTGGCCGGCCGGGTCCGCGCCACGATCGCGCCGACCAGGGCAGCCACTTCCTCGGCGGTGGGCGCCCCGCGGACGATCCGGAACAGCGGCTCCTCGGCAGACATGAGATTCAGGGTACGCGTCCAGAAGTTGACCTTCGTCGCGCAGTGGCGTGCCGGCGATGTGCCCGTTGGGGCAGCCGGGTACGGTTTCAGCAATGTCTGACGCGCTTCCCCAACTCGTCGCCGATCGGTACCGGCTCATCTCGCCGCTCGGCCAGGGCGGCATGGGTCGGGTGTGGAAGGCGCGCGACGAGGTGCTGCACCGGGACGTGGCCATCAAGGAACTCGTCCCGCCGCCCGGCCTCACCCCGGAGGAGCGCCGCGAGATGCGGGAGCGCTCACTGCGGGAGGCGCGGGCGATCGCCCGGCTGAACAACATCAACGTGGTCCGCATCTTCGACGTGCTGCGCACCGACGGCGATCCGTGGATCGTCATGGAATACGTGCCGTCCAAGTCGTTGCAGGACATCCTCGCCGAGGACGGGCCGGTGCCGCAAGCCCAGGCGATCCAGATCGGCCTCGGGGTGCTGGGCGCGCTGAAGGCCGCCCACAAGGCCGGCATCATGCACCGCGACGTGAAGCCGGGCAACGTCCTGATCGGCACCGACGGCCGGGTGGTGCTCACCGACTTCGGCCTGGCCACCATCCCCGGCGACCCGAACGTCACCCGCACCGGCCTGGTGCTCGGCTCGCCCGCGTACATCGCTCCGGAGCGGGCGCACGACGGCACGGCGGGGCCGGAGGCCGACCTCTGGTCGCTCGGCGCGACGCTCTACGCCGCCGTGGAGGGCAAGTCCCCGTACGCCCGGCCGTCGGCGATCGCCACCCTGGCCGCGCTCGCCGTCGAGCCGCTGCCGCAGCCGAAGAACGCCGGGCCGCTCAAGCCGGTGCTACAGGGACTACTGCGCAAGGACCCGGCCGAGCGGATCACCGCCGAGGTCGCGGAGCGCCTGCTTCGCAAGGCCGTCGGGCGGCGCGCGCGGAGCATCTCGCTGCTGGACGGCGTACGCCGGCCGGGGCCGAACGGCCCGCGCGAGCCGCGCCCACCGGTGGTGCCGGCGCCGCGCCCGGCCGACAACCGCACCGAGCATCCGCCCGCCACCCCGGCTCCGCGCAAACCCGATACGGGTACGGCCGCCGACGCCACCGCCATGATTCCCGATGGTCTGGACGCCGCGCCCACCGCGAAGGTGGACCGGCCGGCTGCGGAACCGACCACGAAGCTCGACGGCGTGATGAGGCCCGCCGCCGGCGAGGCTCCGGCGGACGGCTCCGATCTCACCCTCGACGAGATGCGGATCGACGCGACGCCGCTCGTCGACGCCCCGCCGGCCCCGCCGAGGAACCCCGTCTCCGTTTCGGCGGCACCGGTGAGTCCGGCGTCGTCGGCGGGCCGGGCCACGGTCATTCCGGGTACGAAGCCGCAGCGTAACCAGCGCACCCTGCTGATCGGCGCGCTGGCCGTGGTGCTGCTGCTCGGCCTCGGGGTGGGTGTGCCGAAGCTGCTCACCAGCGGCGACGACAAGGGCAATGCCGGGCAGCCGACCGGGGTCGCCTCCGAGGCGCCGCCCCCGACCAGTGCCGCGCCCCCGACGTCGGCCGCTCCCACGTCGGCCGCCCCGACCAGCGCCGCGCCTAGCCCGACCCCGTCACCGACCCCCTCGGCCACCGCTTCCGAGCTGCCGGCGGACTGGGAGTGGTACGTGGGGCCGACCGGCTTCAAGGTGCCGATCCCGAAGGGGTGGCAGTCGAGGTACAACGCTGCCGAGCACTCGGTGCTGCTGTCCGAGGTCGGTGGCGCGGGTCGGGTGCTGCTCGTGCAGTGGACCAATACACCCGGGAAGGACGCGTACAAGGACTGGCAGGGTAAGGAGCCGGACCGCAAGAATTTCGTCAACAATTACAAGAAGGTCGGCATCACGCACTGCGACCCCTACTATCGCACCTGCGCTGACTGGGACTGGTTGGAGACGCGGGACGGCGTCCGGTTCCACACCCGCAACCGGGGCTTCGTCACCGCCAGTAATCGAGGCTTCGCGCTGCGCTGGTCGGTGCCGGTGAAGGACTGGAACGCCAACCTGGCCAACTTCGACCTCATCACCGAGGGCTTCGTTCCGGACCGGAAGGACGACTGAGGCTCGGCCCTCCGACCGCCCGTCGCCGTGGTCGATCCAGGCAGGTCAGCGCAGTGTGGCCGGGTCCAGTGTCCAGCGGAACGGCTCGGTGAGGGTCAGGGTCTCGCCGGCCTTGGCGACCTGGTCCTCGACGTAGTGGCCGCCGTCGAGCCGGTACAGCCGCAGCGCGTGACTGTCGCCGTCCTGCTCCACCAGCAGGTACCACGGGATCCGGGCGATCGCGTAGAGCTGCATCTTGACCAGCCGATCGGCGGCGGCGTTCCCGGGCGAGACGATCTCGCAGATCAGCCTGACCTCACCAGCCTCGATGACAGTGCCCTCGTCATCGGTGTCCGCGACCACCACGTCGGGTATGGCGATCCGATCCGCTCCGAGCCGGACGTTGACCGCCTCGAACACGAGCAGTCCGTGCGGTCGAACGGCCGGACGCAGGCTGTCGACCAGGTTCCACGACACCAGCTGATGTCGCTTGCTCGGGGCAGGGCTCACGATCAGGCTCCCGTCGAGCAGCTCGATCCGGTTACGGCTTTCGCCCATGGCGAAGTAGCCGGCCTCGGTCCAGAGGCCGACGTGCTGGTCAAAGGGCTCCAGGGGTGCCGCGCTCACCGGTCTTCACCTCCCGCTCCGATCGCCACCCGGTCAGTTTCACACGATACGATGCCGTGCCCGTCGAACGACACAGCTTTGGCCGGTACGCTCCCCGCCCATGCCCCTGATCGACGGCTTCACCACCCTCTGGGACAAGCTGCTCGGCGTGCAACCCGCCCCGCCACCTCTGCTGGTGCTGATCACCGCCGCCGTCGCGCTGGCCGTGGTCGCCACCCGGGTGCCGTGGCGGATCGCCCGCAACGCGGTCACCATCGCCCATGAGGGCGGTCACGCGCTGGCGGCCCTATTGACCGGCCGGAAGCTGCGCGGCATCCGGCTGCACTCGGACACCTCCGGGCTCACCCTCTCCGCCGGGCGACCCACCGGCCTGGGGATGATCCTCACCCTGCTCGCCGGGTACGTCGCCCCGTCGCTGATCGGTCTCGCCGGCGGGTGGCTGCTCGCCGGCAACCGGATCACCCTGCTGCTCTGGGTAGCGGTCGCGCTGCTGCTGGCCATGCTGCTGCTGATCCGCAACGTGTTCGGCGTGCTCTCGCTGCTGGTCACCGGCGGTTTGGTGCTCGCCGTCTCCTGGTACGCGTCCCCGGACGTGCAGGCGGCCTTCGCCTGGACATCGGTCTGGTTCCTGCTCTTCGGCGGCGTACGCCCGGTGGTCGAGCTGCAACGGGTACGCAGCCGGGGCCGGATGCCCGAGTCCGACGCCGACCAACTCGCCCGGCTCACCCCGTTCCCGCCGCTGTTCTGGGTGAGCGTGTTCATGCTGGTCAACCTGGCGGCGCTGGCCCTCGGCGCGCTACTGCTCGCCGGCCCGATCCTCACCAACGCTGGCCTCCTCTGAACTGCCGCCCCGCGCGACCGACCACTGAGTCGTCTACGACATCAAGTCTGTAGGGAACGCAAGGAAACATCCGGCCCGGCCGATCGTTGGAGCGAGCGCGGGCTGGAGAAAATGGTCGGCCGGCCGGGCAACCACACCCTCGGCGCCAGGCGTCTCCCCTGCGACCGCCGCGGGGGAGGTAACAGGGTGCCGGACGTCGACGGGTTCGACGAGTTCTACCGAGGTAGCCGACAGCGACTGCTCGGCTTCGTCTATGTGCTCACAGGGAATCTCGCCGAGGCGCAGGACGCCGTGCAGGAGGCGTACATCCGGGCCTGGCAGCGCTGGTCGACGGTGCGTGGGTACGACGACCCGGAGGCCTGGGTACGGGTGGTGGCCAGCCGGATCGCGGTGAGTCGGTGGCGCAGCCTGCGCAGCCGGGCCCGGGCGTACCTGCGGCACGGGGCGGAGGAGTCGACCCCCGCACCCAGCACCGACACCGTCGACGTGGTGGCCGCCCTGCGCCGGCTCCCGGAGGAGCAGCGCACCGCCATCGCGCTTTACTACCTGCTCGGCATGCCGGTCGCCGAGGTGGCCCGGGAGACCGCGGCCCCGGTCGGCACGGTGAAGGCGCGACTGTCCCGGGGGCGCGCCGCGCTCGCCGGGCTGCTCGCGGTGGTGGATCTGGAGGAGGCCGCCGATGCGTGACGACGACCTGGCATTCGTCGAACTGATGCAGCGGAAGCTGGGGGACGTTCGTTGGCCCGAGCCGATGGAGATCCGGGCCCGGGCCGGGCGCCGCACCCGGCGTACGGCGGTGGTGGTGACGGCGATGGCCGTGCTCACCGTCGTCTCGGCGTCCGCGGTCGCGGTGGCGGCCCGACCCGGCTCGTCCGGGGCACCGTCCATCGTCGCCGGGGCGTCGTCCGCAGCCGTGGGCTCCGTTCTGTCGACGACCGGAGCGTCCGAGCCGGCCGTCCCACGGCGCTCGCCCCTCGTCTCGCCCGCAGCCGAGATCCCGCCGGATGTGTTGCTGCGACCCGCCGACGTGAAGGCGAAGGCCGAGCCCCCGCTGTCCCAGGCGGGTCTCGGCGTGGGGGTGCAGTTGGACGAGATGCTGCAATACTGCCGCACCCGCCAGGGGCAGCAGGCGGATTGGGAGCCGTCCCGCTACTCCCGCTCGTTGACCCTGCTCCGGAATCCGGGCGACGCCGAGCAGCCACCGAGCGACGTCCTGCTCAACCAGGACGTCTATCGCGTCGCGCCGGACGTGGCCGACCGGATCTTCACGGACATGGCCGAGGTGCTCGCGCCATGCCGGGAGTGGCGGTCCAGCGGCCCGGCCCAGTGGCAGGGGAAGACGATCCAAGCGCAGTTCGTCCACTCCTGGGAGGAGGTCGACCGCGACTTCGCCGGCGACGAATCCGTGCTGCTGCGGCACACGGTTGTCGAGGCGCGGGACCTGGACACCGGAGAGCCGCTGGACGATCCGTCCAAGCCGGACAGCACCGCTGTCGTCCGGGTCGGCGACCTGATCTCGGTGATCAGGGTGGGCCAGGGTGGCACCGAATCCGACCTGCGCCACCTGGCCACCGTCGCGGCGGAACGCATGTGCGCCGCCGCCAACCCCCGCTGTTGACCAAAGGTCAGAGCGGGATGTTGCCGTGCTTCTTCGGGGGCAGGGTTTCGCGCTTGGTGCGGAGCACCCGCAGGGCGCGGACGATCTGGGTACGGGTCTCGTGCGGGGGGATCACCGCATCGACGTAACCGCGTTCGGCGGCGATGTACGGGTTGGCCAGGGTGTCCTCGTACTCGGCGATCTTCTCGGCGCGGGCGGCGGCCGGGTCCTCGGCGTTCGCCAGCTCGTGCCGGTAGAGGATGTTCACCGCGCCCTGGGCGCCCATCACCGCGATCTGCGCGGTCGGCCAGGCGAAGTTCAGGTCGGCGCCGAGGTGCTTGGAACCCATGACGTCGTACGCCCCGCCGTACGCCTTTCGGGTGATGACGGTGACCTTCGGGACGGTGGCCTCGGCGTACGCGTAGATGAGCTTGGCGCCGCGGCGGATGATGCCGTCCCACTCCTGCCCGGTGCCGGGGAGGAAGCCGGGCACGTCCACGAAGGTGAGCACCGGGATGTTGAACGCGTCGCAGGTTCGCACGAAGCGGGCCGCCTTCTCCGACGCGGCGATGTCAAGCGTGCCGGCGAACTGCATGGGCTGGTTGGCGACCACGCCCACCGGGCGCCCCTCGACCCGGCCGAAGCCGACCACGATGTTCTGCGCGTAGAGCGGCTGGACCTCCAGGAACTCGCCGTCGTCGAGGACGTGCTCGAGGACCTGGTGCATGTCGTACGGCTGGTTCGCCGAGTCCGGGATCAGCGTGTCGAGGTCGCGGTCGTCGTCGGTCACCTCCAGCATGGCGGGCGCGTCGAAGACGGGCGACTCGTCCAGGTTGTTCGACGGCAGGTACGACAGCAGTGCCTTGACGTACTCGACCGCGTCCTCCTCGTCGGCGCCGAGGTAGTGCGCGTTGCCGCTGCGGGCGTTGTGGGTCCGGGCACCGCCCAGCTCCTCCATGCCGACGTCCTCGCCGGTGACCGTCTTGATCACGTCGGGGCCGGTGATGAACATGTGCGAGGTCTGGTCGACCATCACGGTGAAGTCGGTGACCGCCGGGGAGTAGACCGCGCCGCCCGCGCACGGGCCCATGATCAGCGAGATCTGCGGGATGACGCCGCTGGCCCGGACGTTGCGGAAGAAGATCTCACCGTAGAGGCCGAGCGAGGCGACGCCCTCCTGGATCCGCGCGCCGCCCGAGTCGTTGATGCCGACTACCGGGCAGCCGATCTTCATGGCCAGGTCCATCACCTTGACGATCTTCTCGCCGAAGACCTCGCCGAGGGAGCCGCCGAAGACGGTGAAGTCCTGCGCGAAGACACAGACCTGCCGGCCGTCCACCGTGCCGTAGCCGGTCACCACGCCGTCGCCGTACGGCCGGGTCTTGTCCAGCCCGAAGTTGGTGGACCGGTGCCGGGCGAACTCGTCCAGCTCGACGAAGGAGCCCTCGTCGAGCAACATCTCGATCCGCTCCCGGGCGGTCTTCTTGCCCCGCGCGTGCTGCTTCTCGACCGCGCGCGCCGACCCGGCGTGCACCGCCTCGCCGACCCGGCGGTCCAGGTCGGCCAGCTTGCCGGCGGTGGTGTGGATGTTGATCCCGGTCTCGGTAGTCACCCAGGGAATATAACGATGGTTCAGTCGGACACCGCTGTGCAGTGCGCCTCATCGGCTCACCGGCGGCTGCGCCGCCGCAGGCCGTAGGCTGGCGGGATGCCCGGCTCGCCGTACACGGATCTGGACCGACCGCCGCTGTCGGCGGCCCGGCTGCGACGCGCGCTGGTCGCCCCGCACGGGCCGTGGCGTCGCCTGGAGTTGCGCGCGGAGACCGCCTCGACCAACGCCGATGTGGTCGAGGCCGCCCAGGCCGGCGAGCCGGAGGGCCTGGTGGTGGTCGCCGAGCGGCAGACCGCCGGCCGGGGCCGGCGCGGCCGGGTGTGGCAGTCGCCGCCGCGGGCCGGCATCGCGACCAGCGTCCTGCTGCGGCCCGGCGAGGCGGTTCCGGAGCGTGGCTTGTCGCCCGTGTCACCCTCGGGGTACGGCTGGCTGCCGCTGCTCGCCGGGGTCGCGCTGGTCGAGGCGGTGGTCCGGCTGGCCGAGCTGGACGCCCGCCTGAAGTGGCCGAACGATCTGCTGATCGACGGTGCCAAGTGCGCCGGGGTGCTCGCCGAGGCGGTGCCCGGCGGGTCAGCCGACCGGCCGCCCGCGATCGTGGTCGGCATCGGCCTCAACGTCACCCTCCGCGCCGACGAGCTGCCGGAGAACCCGACCGGGCTGCCGGCCACCTCGCTGCAGCTCGCCGGGGCCGTCGCCACCGACCGGGACCCGCTGCTGCGCGCCCTGCTGCGCGCCCTCGCCGACTGGTACGACCGCTGGCGCGACGCCGGTGGTGACGCGGTCGCCAGCGGCCTGCGGGAGGCGTACGAGGCGGCCTGCGCCACCATCGGTCGTCAGGTCCGGGTGCTGCTGCCCGACGGTCGGGAGGTGCACGGCACCGCCACCGGGGTGGACCCCGACGGCCAGCTCCTGGTCGACGCGCCGGATGGTGCGCTCCGCCTGGCCGCCGGCGACGTGCTGCACCTGCGCTGAGAGGAACGGCCTTCCCGCTACGAGCGTCGACCGGTTACGGTCAGCGCGTCCTGTTCTGCGAGGAGGTTGCCGTGGCGTTCCCCGATGACGTGCTCACCAAGGAGGAGCACGTTGTGCTGCACCTGCACCCGCACTGGAAGGCGCTGATCCGGCCGATCCTGGTGCTGCTGCTCGCCGTCGCGGCGGTGGTGGCGGGCTGGGTCCTGCTTCCCGAGGGTGACGTCGGCACGATCGCGCTCTACGTGGTCGCCGGGCTCTGCCTGGTGCTGGTGCTCTGGCTGGGCCTGTGGCCGTTCCTGGTCTGGCGTACCACCCACTATCTCTTCACCGACGAGCGGGTGCTGCTCCAGGAGGGCATCTTCTCCCGTGATCGGCGGGACCTGCCGCTGACCCGGATCAACGACCACTCGATGCACCAGCGTTTCGTCGAGCGGCTGCTCGGCTGCGGCACGCTCACCATCGAGTCGGCCGGCGAGCGCGGGCAGTCGGTGCTCCGCGACGTCCCGCACGTCGACAAGGTGCAGACCCGGCTCTACGAGCTGGTCGAGGCCAACCACGACAAGCACAGCCTGGGCGACGGCGAGATGCGGGAGATCCTCGCCGACCTGCGCGACGGCAAACCGTTGCGCGATCATCCCTCGTCCTGAGCCCCCGGGGCGCGGGTGGGCGGCGGTCAGTGGCGGGGGAGGTTGCGGGGAGTCTGGAAATCGGTGGCCAACTCCGGGTTGAGGCCCGAGCCGAGGGTGCCGCCGAGGCGCCCTTCCGCCGGGGCCGGGCGCCCCTGCTGTGGGGCGTGGTCGGTCCGTACGCCCGGTCGGGGCTCGGTCTCCTCCAGTTCGCTGACCGATTCGGCCAGCTCCGCCACCGGGTCCAATTCCCCAACGTTGTCCCATTCGTCACGCGGGATGCTGTGCCAGGTCTCTGCCGCGTGTTCCGGGGGTGGCTGGAAGACGAATGTCCGGTATGACCAGAAACGGAACACGGTGGCCAGCAGTACGCCACCGGTCTTCGCCACGTTCAGCGTTAGCAGGCTGGTTATGCCGAGGCCGTACTTCGCGCCGGCCAGGACGCCCACTTCGATGATCAGGCCGGTCGCGTTGAACAGGAAGAAAAGGGTGTATTCCCGGCGAAGTGCCGCTGTCGGTCGGTCCCGGTACGTCCAGTGCCGGTTCATGAGATACGACGTGATCGTCGCCACAATGGTCGCGACCACGGTCGCCTTGAGCTGGCCGTTTCGGAAAGCCGTGAGTGCCAGCGCATTGAACACCGCGTAATTGATGACGGTGTTGATGCCGCCGACGATGCCGAATTTCAGCGCCTCGTGGATGAACTTCTGCCAGCGCTCGGGCAGCAGACGGACTCCAGGCATGCGAAAACACCTTAGGGCAGCGGGCAGGGCCGGATCGGCCCGGCGGGACGGGATGGGCGTTGGCTCACGCCCTGGACTCTCGGTCGTGGCTCGTTCCGCGAGGAGGGAGAGTTCCCGGTTCGACGAAAACGAACCGCCGGTACGACCAGAAGCGGAACAGCGTCCCGAGGCCGGTGCCGACGGCGAAGCTGGCCACGTTGTCGGCCAACGCGGTCTGGAACACGTGGGGCCAGATGGCGCCCAAGCCGTAGCGACTGGCCGCGAGGCAACCCACGGCGATGCCCAGACCCACCCCGTTGAAGAAGAAGAAGAGCGCGTACTCGCGGGCCGGGTTCGAGCGCGGGCGGTGCCGCCAGGTCCAGAACCGGTTTCCCAGGAACGCCAGGGTGGCCGCGACCACCGTGGAGATGGTCTTCGCCACCACGGACGGTGTGTGCTGGACGCTGGCGAGGTAGTTGAAGAGCGCCAGGTCGACGAGGAACGCGAACCCGCCGACCGTGGCGAACTTGCTCAGCTCGTGGATGAGATGGCCGAAACGGCCCAGCAGGGAACCGATCAGACCCTGGGGGGTCTGCGGAACCCCGGGTTGCTCCCCGGTCATCGTCGCGGCCACCCGCCGAGAGTACCGGCTGGGCGTACCTCGGGGCGGCAGCAACCGCGAGCGAAACCGCATCGGGGCTACCCGGACGGCCGGCCGAAGGGGATCGACGCGCGGCACCCGATCCACCTGACAGTGAACAGAGCGTAACCGGCTGAGGTGTGATCGTGGACGAGATCACCGGAATCGTGGTTCGTGACACCCGAGTGCACTTCCGCGCATCGCGTGCCTGCCCGCCAGTGCTGGCGTCCGCGCCGCCGAAGGTTTTCCACAGGATTTGCGTGAAACTGCGCGCGAAAGCGGGTATCAGATCGCGATGCCGCAGCGTGGCCGTAGCTTGTGCAGTTCTTCACAACCAGTACCACTGACTCGCGAGGCAGCCCGGTTTACGCTGAGCCCAATCCCAGGTTTCCACGAAGGCGACGCACTCGCCAGAACTCGTGCATTCCCATACATCGGTCAGCGTCGACCACAAGGAGATGTGACATGGTTGCTCCGGCTACTGTTCGGGGTATCGATCAGGCCCCGACGTCCCACCCCAAACTGCTCGCCTGGGTACGTGAGGTCGCGGAACTGACCACCCCCGACCGGGTGGTCTGGGTGGACGGGTCCGATGAGGAGTGGCGCCGCCTCACCGACGAGCTCGTCGAGAGTGGCACCCTGATCCGGCTGAACCCCGAGAAGAAGCCCAACTCGTTCTACGCCCGGACGGACCCGTCGGACGTCGCTCGGGTCGAGGAGCGCACCTTCATCTGCTCGGTCGACGAGGCGGACGCCGGCCCCACCAACAACTGGATGGCGCCGGCCGAGATGAAGCGCACCATGACGGACCTCTACCGGGGTTCGATGCGGGGCCGCACCATGTACGTCATCCCGTTCTGCATGGGCCCGGTCGAGGCGAAGAACCCCATGTTCGGCGTCGAGATCACCGACAGCCCGTACGTGGTCGCCTCGATGCGGATCATGACCCGGATGGGGTCGAAGATCCTGGCGGCGATGGGTGACAACGCCGACTTCGTGCACGCCCTGCACTCGGTCGGCGCCCCGCTCGCCCCCGGCCAGCAGGACGTGGCCTGGCCGTGCAGCGAGACCAAGTACATCTCCCACTTCCCGGAGAGCCGGGAGATCTGGTCCTACGGCTCCGGCTACGGCGGCAACTCGCTGCTCGGCAAGAAGTGCTACTCGCTGCGGATCGCCAGCGTGATGGGCCGTGACGAGGGCTGGCTCGCCGAGCACATGCTGATCCTCAAGATCACCTCGCCGGAGGGTCGGGTGTACCACATCGCCGGCGCGTTCCCGTCGGCCTGCGGCAAGACCAACCTCGCGATGGTGGAGCCGACCATCCCCGGCTGGAAGGTCGAGACCATCGGCGACGACATCGCCTGGATGCGGTTCGGCCCGGATGGTCGCCTCTACGCCGTCAACCCCGAGTACGGCCTCTTCGGCGTCGCGCCCGGCACCGACTGGAAGACCAACGCCAACGCGATGCGGACGCTGGATCGCGGCAACTCCGTCTTCACCAACGTGGCCCTCACCGACGACGGCGACATCTGGTGGGAGGGCATGGGCGAGCCGCCGGCCCACCTGATCGACTGGAAGGGCAACGACTGGACGCCGGAGAGCGACAGCCTCTCCTCGCACGCGAACAGCCGGTTCTGCACCCCGATCACCCAGTGCCCGATCCTGGCCGAGGACTACTACGACCCCAACGGGGTGCCGATCGACGCGATCCTGTTCGGCGGCCGGCGTCGGGACACCGTCCCGCTGATCACCGAGGCCCGCGACTGGGTGCACGGCGTCTACATGGGTGCCACGCTCTCCTCGGAGACCACTGCCGCCGCCTCCGGCGCGGTCGGCGTGGTCCGGCGCGACCCGATGGCCATGCTGCCGTTCATCGGCTACCACGCCGGTGACTACTTCCGGCACTGGATCGAGATGGGCAAGGGTGCCGACGGCGACGAGTCCAAGCTGCCGAAGATCTACTACGTCAACTGGTTCCGCAAGGACCCCGAGGGCAGCTTCCTCTGGCCGGGCTTCGGCGAGAACTCGCGGGTGCTCAAGTGGGTCGTCGAGCGGATCGAGGGCCGCGCCGAGGCCATCGAAACCCCGATCGGCATGGTCCCGGCCCAGGACGCGCTGGACGTCGAGGGCCTGGACATGACCCCGGAGGACGTCCGGATCGCCCTCAAGGTCGACCCGGAGGAGTGGCGTCGCGAGCTTCCGCTGGTCAACGAGTGGTTCGAGAAGTTCGGGGACAAGCTCCCCGGCGTCCTCTGGGCCGAACTGGACGCCCTCCGCGCCCGCCTGGACGCAGAACCCCAGAAGTAACCCGCAGCCCCACCGGACGCGGACGGCCGCCGAACCCCACCGAGGTCCGGCGGCCGTCCGCCGTCCTGCCCTGACCCGTTGATCAAGAAGTTTGCGTCGGGATCCGGCTCGATACCGACGCGAACTTCTTGATCAACGCTGATCGAGCCACCGGCGGGTTCGGTGGGGGCAGGATGGGGGCGTGCGGGACGGACGGGACGAGTGGGACGTGATTGTGGTGGGGGGCGGGCCGGCGGGGGCGGCGGCGGCGCTGGCGGCACGGCGGGCGCGGGCCCGGGTGCTGCTGCTCGATCGGCACGACTTTCCCCGGGACAAGGCGTGCGGGGACGGGATCACCGCGCACGCGCTGGACGTCCTCGCCGAGCTGGGCGTGGCCGGCGCGGTCGACGGGTACGCTCCGCTGCCCGCGCTGCGCCTCGTCGCCCCCGGTGGTGGCGCAGTGGCGCGGGCGCTGCCCCGGCCCGCGTACACGGTGCCCCGGCGGGTGTTCGACGCCCGCCTCGTCGCGGCGGCCGTCGCGGCCGGCGCGGAGCTGCGCCGGCACACCGTACGCCGGGTGGAGCTGCGCGCCGACCGGGTGGTGCTCGACGGGAAGCTGGCCGCCCGGGCGGTGGTGGGGGCGGACGGCGCAGGCTCGGTGCTCCGCCGGGCGCTCGGCCACCCGGTGAACCCGGACCGTCACCTCGCGCTCGCCATCCGCGGCTACGCCCCGGCACTGTCCGGCCCGCCCGAACAGCTCATCGTCACCTCCGCGCCGCGCTGGCCGGCGTACGCCTGGTCGTTCCCGATCGGCGACGGCCGGGCGAACGTCGGGTACGGGGAGGTGTTGCGGGGCGAGCCGTTGACCCGGGCGCACCTGCTGGACCGGCTGGCCGCCCTGCTGCCCGGCGCCGACCCGGCCACGGTCACCGACCTGCGAGCCCACCACCTGCCGCTGTCGACGCACCGGCCGGCACCCGGGCGGGGGCGGGTGGTGCTGGCCGGGGACGCGCTCTCGTTGATCAATCCGTTCACCGGTGAGGGCATCTTCTACGCCCTGCGGTCGGGAGCGCTGGCCGGCGCGGCGGCGGCCGGTGCGCCCGCCCAGGCGGCTGGCCGGTATGCCGACACGCTCCGTCACCGGCTCGGCACGCATCTGCGGCACAGCTCGGCAGCGGCCTGGCTGGCCCGGCGGCGGACAGTGGTGGACGCGGCGGTCCGCGCGGCCCACGGGGACGAGCGGGTCTACCGGCGCGTGGTGGAGCTGGGGCTGGGTGACGGGCGCCTCGACGCGCGTACCCTCGGCATGATCGGCATCGGTCTGACCCAGCGCCGTGACCGGGAGCCGTCGTGTCATCAGCCACCGGGGCACTGATCTTCAACCTGGGTCGTTACCCTGCAAGGTGATGACTCTGCGGAAAATCCTTTACTCCGTGTACGAGCGCCGGCTGACCTCGAAGCTCGCCGGTAAGCCGGTGCCCCGGCATGTTGGCGTCATGTGTGACGGCAACCGCAGATGGGCCCGGGACATGGGCTTCGTCGATCCGAACGACGGCCATCGGATGGGCGCCGAGCGGATCAAGGAGCTGCTGCGCTGGTGCGACGCCGCAGGCGTCGGGCATGTGACGCTCTGGCTGCTCTCCACCGACAACCTCGCCCGGCCGGCCGCCGAGCTGGATCCGCTGCTTCAGATCATCGAGGACCTCACCACCGAGCTGGCCGAGGCGGGCAACCCCTGGCGGCTGCGGATGGTCGGCGCGCTCGACGTGCTGCCCGCGCAGCACGCCGTGGCGCTCAAGGCCGCCGAGGAGCGCACCCGGGACCGTAGCGGCGGCGCCCAGGTCAACATCGCCGTCGGATACGGCGGCCGGCGCGAGATAGCCGATGCGGTCCGCTCGCTGCTGCTGGAGCACGCCGCGACCGGCGGCACCATAGAGGAACTGGCCAACACGATCGACGTCGACGACATCTCCGAGCATCTCTACACCAAGGGCCTGCCGGACCCTGATCTGATCATCCGGACCAGCGGCGAGCAGCGCCTCTCCGGCTTCATGCTCTGGCAGAGCGCGCACTCCGAGTTCTACTTCTGCGAGCTCAACTGGCCCGACTTCCGCCGGGTCGACTTCCTCCGCGCCCTGCGTTCCTACGCCACCCGCCAGCGCCGCTTCGGCAGCTGAGCCGGTCAGGAGAGGTGCGGTAGGGCGGCGGTGAGGAAGCCGGCCAGGGCGGCGGGAGAGTCCAAAGTGAGGTCGGCGGCGTCGGCGACCTCGTGACCGGTCTCCGGGTTGGCCACGGCGACGCAGACGCCGACGAAGTCCGGGTCGGCGGCGCAACGGGCGCGCACGGCGGCGAACGCCTTGATGTCGGAGACGTCGTCGCCGAAGTACCACGCGCCCCGGGCGTCCCGCACCACCTCACCGATGACCATGCCCTTGTCCCGGTCGACCGGGGGCTTCAGCTCCAGCACCATGCGCCCCGCCTGGCAGCGCAGCCCCAGCCGCTCGGCTCGGGCCCGGCCCCACTCCTGGACCAGGTCGCCGAGCTGCGGGGCGGTCCGCCAGTGCAGGGCGACGGAGAGTCGCTTGAACTCCACCAGCGCGCCGGGCGGCAGCTCGGCGCGGGCCTGCTCGGCCAGCTCGGACATGGTGGGCACCCAGGGCAGGGCGGCCGGCTCAGTGACGGTCTCGCCACCGGAGTGGCTGTGCTCCAGACCGTAGAGCCCGTACAGGTCGATGCCGGCCAGGCCGCCGAGATGGTCGCGGAGGAACTCCACCGGGCGCGCGGAGACGATGGCGATCCGGCGTACGCGCGGGGCGAGCGCCTCCAGCGCGGCGAGCACCCTCGGGGCGGGCCGGACCGCGGTGGGGTCGTCGTCGACCGGCGCGAGGGTGCCGTCGAAGTCGAAGAAGAGCACCACGTCGGCCGCGCGGGCTGCGGTGGCGCGCCACGCGTGCTCGGCGTTCAACGGGGTCTGCGGCTGCGGGTTGCCCAGATTCAACGGCGGCACGCGCGTCAGAGTACCCCGGACACGAGGTGGTATTCGTGGCCGAGATTGCGATGTTCGGGCGTCGTCTACGGTCAGCGTTCGGCGGCTCCCCGGCCCCGTCGCCCGAACGGCACGACGGCCGCCTCCGGCCCGTGGTTGAGCAGGTAGCCCTCCACGAAACCGGCGTTCCGGTCGCCGGACTTCGCCTCGATCTCGTTGAGGCGCGCCACCAGGAACTCGGTGAGCGCGCTGACCCGGTCGTTGAGCCGATCGTGCAGCTCGGCGGTGACGGCGAGGACCACCGCGGTGCCGGCCGTGGTGAGTGCGAAGAGGTTGACGACCAGGGGAAGCTCGCCGCCGTCCAGCACGCCGACCACCACGTTGCCGGTCACGCACGATGTCACCGACACCACCGCGACCACGACTGCTAACCATTTCAGGGTCATGGACAGACCCCTCCTTCTGTCCCGCAGGGCTGGGTTCGGCCTTGTCGCGTCCCCCCGCCGACGACGAGCCCAAGCAGTACGAATAGGGACGCTAGCGTGCCCGTTCCGGCCCCGAAGCGAAACGATTGGGACTGCCCCCGCGTTCTTTCGCTATCTGAGGAACTACCCCGCCTCTTTGGTGTTATTTCGGACATCAACCGGCAGGGTTGGGCGATAAGCGAGGTATCGGATGGTCTCTCGGATGTGGAACTTCTCGGCGTCCGACACGTCCGGGTCCACCAGGCGGCGCAGCAGCGCCTCGACGTCCGGGTCCATCGGCGGTGCGGCGGGGGCGGTGCGCGGGGTGGTGGCACGATCCCAGCCCAGGGCGTTGAACGCCGCCGCCGGGTTGAGGCCCAGGCCCTCGCAGAAGGCGACCACCCGCTCGGCCTCCGGGTCGCTGGACCAGTCGCCGCGTACCCAGCGGTTGATGGTCTGGCGCGAGACGCCGGTGCGCCGGGAGACCTCCGTGCCGCTCCAGGCCCGGGTGGCGCGCGCGTCGGCCAGGGCGTGACGGACGAAGGTGGCGAAGGCGATCTTCCGTGCGTTGGCGGTCACTCCGTGACCGTACGAGAGTTCGACCGCGCCGGGGCATCCCGGCACGCTGCTGTCACGCTTGCGGGACGGCTTCCTCGGATTGTCTGGGACCGATCCTGTACTGCTCCTGAGGGGTGTCACCTGGACAGATTAGGTGGACGCCAGGACGGCGGTGAGCGGACGAAAAGCTGATACTGTCACGCCCATGAGACAACTTACGTTGTGTCACGTGCATGAGACGACAAGTGCTCATATGCGTCACGCCGCGGGTGTCGAGGAGGTTTCGTGACCGAACTCGCGACCCGCGCCCAGGCCTTCGGCCTGATCGCGGAGGGGGTGGCCGCCGGGTTGAGCGCTCCATGGCGCCTCTACCTGGCCCGGGGCTGCCGGTACCTCTCCCTGAGCGTCGGCGACCGGGCCGAGTGGAACGCCTGGCGTACCCACCTCGGCTGCCCGGAGCTGAGCGTGCGGGTCTACGACGTCGGCGGCGAGATCCGGCGTTCCTCGGTCGCCGAGGTGATCCTGGACGGCTGCCGGATCAGCGTCGAGCTGGTCGAGGAGGTCAGCACTGCCGACCTGGACCAACTCCTGGTCGTCGACCCCCTGGCCGAGCCGGAGGAGCGATGAGCCCGCTCCTCGCTGTCCTGCTCGTGCTCATGCTCGGCTCCACCTGCTATGCGGCGGGCCGGCTGCACGGCCAGCTCAGCTACCGGATCGGCTACCGCTTCGGTTATCGGCAGGGATACTTCGACGGCGATCGCGGCGCCTGGCACCGGCGGCGGCGCGAGGCGCAGGCCGTGATCGCCTCGGCGCTCACCCGCCCCGCCCCGGTGCCGGTGACCGCGCCGGCCACGCGCGCCACGGTCCCGTTCGCCGGTACGGCGGTTCCCGCCGCGGTCGCCGCCCGCCCGGCCTCGCGGGCCACCGCGACCGCACAGCTCGGCCGGCTCGCCGCCCGGCAGGGCACCACGTACACCGGGGCCTCGTTCGGCGCCGCCACCCGTGCGGCGGGCGGGCCGCAGGCCGGGACCCTGGTCCGGCGGCCGGGCTGACGCCCACCCAGACACGGTGTGTCGTCCGCGGCGGACGCGCACCGTTGGAGCCACGTCAGACCGGTGACGGTGGCTCCGCCGGCCGGGATGCGCGCAGGGGGCATGCATCCCGGCCGGTTCCGCCGTGCTGTTCATCTCCCGCTCGGGTGAGATCCACATCCGCCACTGGTCGACGGCGCTTCGGGGCACTAGCGTCTAGGCATGGCACGGGGTTTTCCCGAGCCAGCCGGAGAGCCCGGAACTGCGACCTCGCGCACGGGGCCCGCATCCGACCCCGTGTCCAACCGGGCACCGGACGAGGCGGAACACGGGTGGCCGGGTGCCCACCCGCGGAGCAGGCCTGTGACGACTCGCCGTACTCAAGCCGGTGCCGACCAGACCCCGGCCGCGACTGCCACGACCCGCCGGACCACCCGCAGCCGCCGCGCCGCGGCTGCCGGCACCGAGGAGCCCCGACCAGCCGGTCCGGCCTACGTGCTGGACACCTCGGTCCTCCTCTCCGACCCGGCGGCGTTCCACCGCTTCGCCGAGCACGAGGTGGTGCTGCCCCTGGTGGTCATCACCGAGCTCGAAGGGAAGCGGCACCACCCCGAGTTGGGCTGGTTCGCCCGCCAGTCGCTGCGCATCCTGGACGAGCTGCGGGTGAAACACGGCCGGCTCGACCGGCCGGTGCCCGCCAACGACCAGGGCGGCACCCTGCGGGTGGAGCTGAACCACACCGACGACGGGGTGCTCCCGCCCGGCTTCCGGACCGACTCGAACGACGCTCGGATTCTGTCCGTGGCGCTCAACCTGGCCGCGGACGGGCGCGACGTCACCCTGGTCAGCAAGGACATGCCGCTGCGGGTGAAGGCGGCGTCGGTCGGCCTGCGAGCCGACGAGTACCGGCACGGCCAGGCCAGCGATCCGACCTGGACCGGCATGGCCGAGCTGGAGTTGGCCGAGGAGGAGATCTCCCGGCTGTACGCGGGGGAGGTGCTGGACCTCGACGCCGCCGCCGGCCTGCCCTGCCACACCGGGCTGGTGCTGCACTCGGCGCGCGGCTCGGCGCTGGGCCGGGTGCTGCCCGACAAGACCGTACGGTTGGTCCGCGGCGACCGGGAGGCGTTCGGCGTGCGCGGCCGCTCGGCGGAGCAACGGATCGCGCTGGACCTGCTGCTGGACGAGTCGGTCGGCATCGTCTCCCTGGGCGGTCGGGCCGGCACCGGAAAGTCCGCCCTGGCGCTCTGCGCCGGCCTGGAGGCGGTGATGGAACGCCGTCGGCACAAGCGGGTGATCGTCTTCCGCCCGCTCTACGCCGTCGGCGGCCAGGAGCTCGGCTACCTGCCCGGCTCGGAGTCGGAGAAGATGTCCCCCTGGGCCCAGGCGGTCTTCGACACCCTCGGTGCGGTGGTGCACGAGAACGTGCTGGAGGAGGTCACGTCCCGCGGCCTGCTGGAGGTCCTGCCGCTGACCCACATCCGCGGCCGGAGCCTGCACGACGCCTTCGTCATCGTGGACGAGGCGCAGTCGCTGGAGCGGGGCGTCCTGCTCACCGTGCTGTCCCGGATCGGGCAGGGATCGCGGGTGGTGCTCACCCACGACGTGGCGCAGCGGGACAACCTGCGGGTGGGGCGGCACGACGGGGTGACCGCGGTGATCGAGGCGTTGAAGGGTCATCCCCTCTTCGCGCACGTCACCCTCACCCGTTCGGAGCGTTCTCCGATCGCCGCCATGGTCACCGACCTACTGGAGGACACCCCGTTCTGACGCCAGTCTTGTCCCTCTTCAGGCCCGTTTGGGCTGTGACGCAAGTCACAATTGGGTCCGTTGGTTTCCCATCCGCCTCACTGTGCGCAATCGTGTCCATCGAGCGACTCCGACAACTCCAGTTCCGTGCGGCTGACGCCGCGGAGCTACGAGAGTCACGGGTACCGGTGCGGCGGCTGCGGCCGCGAGGTCGGGCCGCTCCCGGCGTCGGCGCGGGCCACGGACGGCCACCGTCGTGTCGTGTCCTTGCCCCCGACGAAGGGACCACTTCGTGAGTCGGCTGTGGAGCCGGTTCGGCGCCCGTACGGCCGCTGTCGCGCTGCTCTCCGTGGGCGTTGCCGGCGGTTTCTATCTGGGCGAAGACCGACAGACCCAGCAACAGGGCCTGACCGCTCAGTTCGGGCTGCAGGTCGACCAGGCCGAGTACGCGTACCAGCGCGACCGGCAGGCCATTCACCAGGTGGAGTCGGCCCGGCAGCGGGCCGCCGAATACCAGGCGAAGTTGCGGGCGGCGGCGGCGGCCAAGGATGCCGCCGCGCGGGCCCGTAAGGCCGAGGAGGCGGCTGCCTCGCGTAAGAAGGAGCGATTGGCGGCCGAGGCCGAGGCCAAGCCGTACGACGGGCCGATCCCGACCTCCTGCAACGAGTACGGCGGTAACCGGAAGATCGGTTGCGCGATCATGATCGACCAGGGGTTCGGCATCGACCAGTTCCCGTGCCTCGACAAGCTCTGGACCAGGGAGAGCCACTGGAACCACAAGGCCCTCAATCCGTCCGGGGCGTACGGGATCCCGCAGGCCCGGCCCGGCAGCAAGATGGCCTCGGTCGCGGACGACTGGAAGATCAACCCTGCCACCCAGATCAAGTGGGGCCTCGGTTACATCAAGGGCCGCTACAGCACCCCGTGTGGTGCCTGGCAACACTCCCAGAACACCGGTTGGTACTGATCGGACGCTGACGACGGCGGGGTGCGCGGGTTCGCGCCCCCGCCGTTGCCCGGTGGCATGTGGCCGGGACGCGAGTGGCGGCCGGCCCCGATTGCTGATAGCTGTTGACAGGTGACCTGGCGCGGCAGCCCGACGGGCGGCGATCCCCACCGGTTCGGCACCGAGGCGTTCTACGCCTCACTGGGCCGGGCCTTCGTCGCGATGTGCGCGGTCGTGCCGGTGCTGTTCCTCATCGAGGCGCTCGATGTCGGCCTGGACGCCAACCTGGCCGGGACCGCCGGCATCATCCCGCACCGCATCCAGGGGCTCGACGGTGTGCTCTTCTCGCCGTTCCTGCACGCCGACTTCAACCACCTCTACAGCAACAGCATCCCGCTGATCCTGCTCGGCACCTTCGTCCTGGCCGCCGGCACCCGCCGCTTCCTCTGGTCGACCCTGGTCATCATCCTGGTCAGCGGGCTGGGGGTGTGGTTCACCGGCTCGCCCAACTCGGTGGTGGTCGGCGCCAGCGGGGTCATCTTCGGCTACCTCGGCATCCTGCTCACCCGCGGCATCGTCGAACGAAGCTGGTGGAACTTCGGCGTGGTGCTGCTGGTCGGCCTGCTCTACGGCTGGCAACTGATCGGCATCCTGCCGACCGACGAGCGCGTCTCCTGGCAGGGGCACCTGTTCGGGCTGCTCGGCGGGATCGCGGCGGCGATCGTGTTCCGCCGCCGCCGGGTAGGCCTGCCGGCGCCGGAGCAGACCGGGTCGCCGACGGTCCCCCTGGGCTGACCGGGCGGTCGGCGCGCCCGCGGGACGTGCTTGCCCAGCGGCCTCGGCCCGCCTACCGTCGGCATCAGCACGCGTGAATCCAGGCGAAAGTGACGGTACGCCATGCGCGAGGTCGATGTCGCCGTGATCGGGGCCGGTCCGGCCGGGCTCTTCGCCGCGTACTATGCCGGGTTCCGGGGGCTCTCGGTGGCGGTGATCGACGCGCTGCCCGAGCCGGGCGGCCAGGTGACCGCCATGTACCCGGAGAAGCTCATCCTCGACGTCGCCGGATTCCCCGCGATCAAGGGGCGGGAGCTGGTGGCGAACCTGGTCGCCCAGGCCGCCCCCTTCCACCCCGAATATCTGCTCGGCACCCGGGCGGAGAAGCTCACCCACCTCGACGGGCGGCCGGTACTCGGGCTGGCCGGCGGCGAGCAGGTGCGTTGCGGTGCGGTGGTGGTGACCGGCGGGTTGGGCAGCTTCACGCCTCGGCCGCTGCCGGTGGCGGACGGGTTCCTGGGCGCAGGGATCGTCTATTTCGTACCCCAGCCGGTCGAGCTGGCCGGCCAGGACGTGCTCATCGTGGGCGGCGGAGACTCGGCCTTCGACTGGGCGGTGACGCTCCAGCCGATCGCCCGGTCGGTGACCCTGGTGCACCGGCGGGACAGGTTCCGCGCCCACGCCTCGACCGTCGCCCGGGTAGGCTCGCTGCCCGTCCGGGTCGTCGTCAACGCCGAAGTGACCCGGCTGTACGGCGACAGCCAGATCACCGGCGCCGAGCTCACCGTACGCGGCGGCGCGGTGGAGAAGGTGCCGGCGAGCGCTGTGGTCGCCGCGCTCGGCTTCACCGCCGATCTCGGGCCGCTGGCCGAGTGGGGGCTGACCCTGGACCGGCGGCACATCGTGGTGGACAGCACCATGGCCACCAACCTGCCCCGGGTCTTCGCGGCCGGGGACATCACCGAATATCCCGGCAAGGTCCGGCTGATCGCCACCGGCTTCGGCGAGGCCGCCACCGCGGTGAACAACGCGGCCGTGGTGATCGATCCGACCGCCCACCTCTTCCCCGGGCACTCCTCCGACGGCTCCTGAGCCCCGGTCCTCGACCGTTGATCGACGCGGTGTGCGGCAATACGTGGTCACGCCATCGGGTTTGACCCCTACATGCCGCACATTGAGTTGATCAGCTAGGCCGCTGGGTCTATCCGGCGCTTCTGGGCAGACCGATGAGGTCGGCCATCAGGTTGATCTGGTGGTCGAAGTACTCGTCGCGGTGTGGCAGCGTCCGGTTGATCCGGCCGAACAGCTCGAAGCTGATCAGCCCGAACAGCTGGGTCCAGCCGGCCATGCCTCGGGCCAGCAGGGCCGGCGGCAGGTCGACCGAGAGCAGGGCGCCGAGTTCGGCCACCTCTGCCCGTAGGGGCTCGGGCACTTCCTCGGCGGGTGGTTGGAGCCGGCCGGCGGCGAAGCCGTCGCGGAGGATGCCGACCAGGGTCAGCGGGGGGCGCTGCGCCGGCGCGACCGTGTCGTCCGGGGCCGCGTAGCCGGGGACGGGGCTGCCGTAGAGCAGCGCGTACTCGGCGGGGTGGGCCAGCGACCAGGCCCGGGCGGCCCGGCACGCGGCGTGCCAGCGCTCGCGCAGGTCGGCCTGGTCGACGGCGGCGTCGGCCGTCTCCACCGCGTCGCCGAGCGCGTCGTACGCCTCCAGGATCAGCGCGGTGAGCAGGTCGTCGCGGCTGGGGAAGTAGCGGTAGATCGCCGAGGAGACCATGCCCATGTCGCGGGCGACCGCGCGCAGCGAGAGGTTCGCGCCGTCGGTGGCCAGGTGGCGACGGGCCACCGCCTTGATCTCGTCGATCATGCCGGCGCGGACCCGGGCGCGGAGCGAGGGAGCGACCATGCCCCCACTCTGCCACGAATGAGTGCGCTGATACAAACAGAGAGCACTGCTCTTGACGGCGAGTCGACCGAGCGTGCATGCTCTTCTTCGAGAGCGGTGCTCTCGAAATGGAACCCCGCTTCGAAGGATGGCTTCCCATGGCCCTGCATGTGATCGTCGGCGCCGGACCCGTCGGCAACGCCACCGCCCGCCTCCTCGCCGAGCGCGGTGACCGGGTACGAGTGGTGACCCGCCGCGGCACCGGCCCCGACCACCCCGCCGTCGAACGGATCGCCGCCGACGCCGCCGACGCCGCCCGGCTGACCGAGCTGACCGAGGGCGCGGTCGCCCTGTACAACTGCGCCAACCCGGCCTACCACCGGTGGCCGATCGACTGGCCGCCGCTGGCCGCCGCGCTGCTCACCGCCGCCGAGCGGACCGGCGCGGTGCTCGCGACCGTGGGCAACCTCTACGGGTACGGGCCGGTTGACGCCCCGATGACCGAGGCGGCCCCGCTGGCCGCGACCGGCACCAAGGGGCGGGTGCGGAACCGGATGTGGGCCGACGCGCTGGCCGCGCACCGCGCCGACCGTGCCCGGATCAGCGAGGTACGCGGCTCCGACTACTTCGGCGTCGGCGGCACCTCGCTGGCGATGATGGTGCTGCCCCGGGTGCTCGCCGGGCGGCGGGTCTTCCTGCCGGTGGACTGGGACGCCCCGCACACCTGGACGTACATCCCGGATGTCGCGCGTACCCTGGTCGCCGCCGCGACAGACGAGCGGGCCTGGGGGCGGGCCTGGCACGTGCCCAGCGCGCCGGCCGTGCCGATGCGGGACCTGGCCGCCCGCGCGGCGGCCCTGGTCGGCGCGCCGGCGCCGAAGCTGACCCGGATGCCCTATCCGGTGCTCTGGCTCGGCGGCCTCGCCAACCCGATGGCCCGCGAGCTGCGGGAGACCGCCCACCAGTTCGACCGGCCGTTCGTGATGGACTCCACGGCCGCCACCGCCACCCTCGAAATCGAGCCGACCCCGCTGGAGCGGGCAATCAAGGAGACGGTGGCCGGCCTGCGCCCGTGAGGAGTCAGCGGCGTCGCGCCGGGCCGAGCGCGGCGATGAGGACGGCGAGCAGGGTCAGCACCGCGCCGAGCAGGGTGGTCGGGCCGGGGTGGGACGCGGCGGTCGGCAGCAGCACGTCCAGCAGGACGGCCCCGACGATCTGCCCGGCGATGGTGGCCAGGCCGAGCAGCAGCACCCCGGTGAAGCGGACGATCGCGGCGGCCAGCGCGATGAACAGGATGCCGATCGGGCCACCCAGATAGAGCCACGGCTCGCTCGGGAAACCGCCGGCCGGACGGCCCCGGACCGCCATGTCCACCGCGAGGGTGGCGAGCAGCGCCGTCGTGCCGACGGCGAAGTTGACCAGGGTGGCGGTCAGGGCGCTGCCCGAGGCCCCCCGCACCCGGCCGTTGACCGCCTGTTGCCAGGCGATGCCCACCCCGGCCAGCAGCGGCAGCAGGGCCAGCACCAGGGCGCGCGGATCGCCCAGCCGGTCACTCACCGCCAGCAGCACGGCCAGCACGGTGAGCACCGCACCGACCAGCCGGTACGCGGTGACCGGCTGCCGACCGGTCGGGCCGATGCCGGCCCGGTCGACCAGGAGGCTGCTGCCGGACTGCCCGGCCACCACCGCGACGGTGAACACGGCCACCCCCAGCGTGCCGATGGTCAGCCCCTGGGTGGCGACCAGGAGGGCGCCGCACACCCCGCCGAGGCACTGCCACGGCCGCAGCGAGCCCTGCCGCAGGGCCGCCCGGAGGGCCGCCAGTCCCCGCCGGCCGCCCGGGGTGGCGGGGACCAGCACCAGCAGCACCAGCAGGCCCAGGCCGAACGAGACCACCGCGGCGGCGATCCCGTCGGCCAGCCGTACGCCGAGTTCACCGTTGATCCGGGACTGCACGGCCACCGCGACCCCGGAGGCGGTGGCCAGCCCGACGCCGGCGACCCGCCGCCCGGTCGGCAGCGTGGGGGGTGCCGCCGTCGCGGTTGCGGTCATTCCTGCTCGGCCAGGGGGCGTCCGTCGAAGTCGACCGCCGAGTAGAGGGCGAGCTTCTCCAGCCGGTGGTACGAGTCGATCACCCGGATCGTGCCGCTCTTGGAGCGCATAACGATCGACTGGGTGTACGCCCCGCCGGCCCGGTAGCGCACACCGCGCAGCAGGTCGCCGGAGGTGACGCCGGTGGCTACGAAGAAGCAGTTGTCCCCGGTGACCAGGTCGTCGGTGAACAGCACCTGGTCCAGGTCGTGCCCGGCGTCGAGCGCCTTCTCCCGCTCCTGCGCGTCCTTCGGCCAGAGCTTGGCCTGCATCATGCCGCCCATGCACTTCAGGGCACAGGCGGAGATGATGCCCTCCGGGGTGCCGCCGATGCCCATCAGCACGTCGACGTCCGACTCGCCGCGGGCTGCCGCGATGGCGCCGGCGATGTCGCCGTCGGAGATGAGCCGGATGCCCGCCCCGGTACGCCGGATCTGCTTCACCAGGTCGTCGTGCCGGGGCCGGTCCAGCACGCAGACCGTCACCTCGGCGACGTCACTTTCCTTGACCTTGGCGATCCGCCGGATGTTCTCAGCCACCCCGGCATTGATGTCGACCACGTCGGCGTACATCGGGCCGACGGCGAGCTTCTCCATGTAGAAGACGGCGCTCGGGTCGAACATCGCGCCGCGCTCGGCCACCGCGAGGACCGCGAGCGCGTTCGGCATGCCCTTGCTCATCAGCGTGGTGCCGTCGATCGGGTCGACCGCCACGTCCACCTCGGGACCGGTCCCGTCACCGACCTCCTCGCCGTTGAAGAGCATCGGGGCGTTGTCCTTCTCGCCCTCGCCGATCACCACGACACCCCGCATCGGGATCGAGTTGATCAGCTTGCGCATGGCGTCGACGGCGGCCCCGTCGCCGCCCTCCTTGTCGCCCCGGCCGACCCAGCGGCCGGCGGCCATCGCCGCCGCCTCGGTGACCCGGACCAGGTCGAGGGCGAGGTTGCGGTCTAGGTTCTGGGGCGTCCGCGTCGTGGTGGTTGTCATGGCGGCTCCTCCTCGCGACGTTGCGGGGTGGACCGGCGGGATGCGGCATCGCCGCCGCCGGCTTCGCCGTTGATCCTCACACGATGACAGCTCCCGCGCCGGGGCGGGGCGGAGGAGGCCCGGGTCGGGTCACCTGGACGGCTGCGACAATGGGCAGGTGGAAGCCGTACAGCCTGCCGACCGCGTACCGACCGACGCCACCCCGACCGACGGCCACCCGGCCATCTCCGGCGACCGGCCGGCGTCGCCCGCCCGCAGCGCCCGGGCGCGCTCCGAGCGCTCGCCGAAGGACATGGCGCTGTCGCTGCTGGTGCTGCTGGTCCCGATCGCCCTGCTGTTCGCCTTCTACCGGGGCTTCCTCAACGGCGAGCAGCCGACCATCGTCGACCCGGCACCCGCGGTCGAGCTGGCCCGGTCGGCGGGCGCCTTCCCGGTCAGCCACCCGGATGGGTTGGGCTCGGACTGGCGTACGGTGAGCGCCCGCTACCGGGCCGAGGAGGGCGGCGCGACGCTGCGGATCGGCTACCTGACCCCGGACGGGCGCGGGGCGCAGCTCGTGGAGAGCAACGTGCCCGCCGACAAGCTGCTGCCGGCCGAGCTGGCCGGTGGCCGGCCGCAGGGCCCGGCCGACCTGCCCGGCGGGAGCTGGCAGCGGTACACCGCCCGGAGCAACGAGCAGGCTCTCGTCCTGCTGGAGCCGAACCGCACGGTGATCGTGATCGGTGACGCCCGGGAGGACGAGTTGCGCCAGCTGGCCACCGCGCTGCGCTGAGCCGGTTAACTCCCGAAGGCCCGAATAGTCAGGCCGGTCCGCTAGGCTGCCCCGGCCCGAGGGCGCGTGTAACGTGTCCGGACAGCAACGGAAAAAAAGGTAAAAAACGTGAACATTCGACGGTGGAGCGCCGGCATCCTCGCCGCTGCCCTGTTCGTCCCCGGTCTGGCCGCCTGCAAGGACGAGGCCGACTCGCCGACCGCCGCCAGCACGTCGGCCGCCTCGGAGAAGCCGGCGGACCCGAAGGAGGCGCTGGTCGCTTCCACCGGGGAGCTCCAGAAGGGCAACTTCACCTTCACCATCAAGGGCGGCGAGATCAACGGCGGTGGCACCGTGCACCTGCCGTCCAAGAGCGCCGAGGTGAAGGTGGAGACCGCCAGCGACGAGCTGTCGATGACCATGCACCTGGTGTTCATCGACGACGACAGCTGGGTCAAGCTGGAGCTCGCTGGGCCGATGGCCGACGTCGTTCCGGGCTTCAAGGAGATGAAGGGCAAGTACCAGCACCTGGACCGGAGCAAGCTCAAGGGCACCGCGAAGGAGCTCAGCTTCGACTTCGCCGATGTCGACCCGGCGGGCGCCGAGAAGATGATCAAGGCGATCGTCGACGTCAAGCAGGCCGGTGAGGGCACGTACGAGGGCACGATCGACGCCACCAAGGCGACCGACGCCGATCTGCTCGACGCCGACACCATCAAGGCCCTCGGCGACCAGGCCAGTGCCGTGCCGTTTACCGCGAAGGTCGACGCGCAGGGCCGGCTGACCGAGTTCGCCGTCCAGATTCCCGCCGCCGGCGGCGCCGAGGCGCAGACCCTGACCGTCACGTACGACTATGGTGCCGCCACCGCCGTCCAGGCGCCGCCGGCCGCCCAGGTCGTCGAGGCGTCCGACCAGGTCTACGAGATGTTCAAGGACTGATCCGGTGCGGGTGGGGACGGCTGTTTCGGCTGTCCCCACCCGACGCTTCCTTCGGCACCAACCAGATTGCGGAACGCCGCTTCAGGGAACAAAGCAGGGCACGAGCCCCACCCGGCGCCTCTTGTGGGCCGGACGACCCCCTGGAGTGGTTCACGTGAAGATTCGACGCTTCAGCGCGGCGGCCTTCGCCGCGGCGCTGCTCATCCCCGGCCTGGCCGCCTGCGACGACAACGCGGCCGGCCCGACGGAGGCCTCCGCGACCCCAACCGCCTCCGCGACGACCCCAACCGCCTCGGGCGGCATCGCGCCGAGTGGTACGCCGGACACCGACGACGCCAGGCAGGCCCTGCTCAACTCCACCAACGCGATCCGCGACGGGAACTTCCGGTTCACCATGTCCGGCGCGGGCTCGAGCGTCGAGGGGCGGGTGCACGAGCCGAGCCAGAGCGCGGAGCTGCGGATGACGATCGGCGACCCGTCGTCGGACCTGATGATGAAACTGGACCTGATCCACTACCGGCCGGACAGCTGGGTGAAGCTGGAGCTGGGTGGCCGGGCTGCCGACAGCCTCCCCGCGGTGCGCCAGCTCAACCTCGGCAAGTACCAGCACCTGGACCAGAGCCGGATCAACGGCAACCGGGCGCTGGGCTTCGACTTCGACAAGGTCGACCCGGCCGGCAGCGCCGTGCTGACCCGGGGCATCACCGAGGTCCGCCAGACCGGCGACGGCACGTACGCGGGCACGCTCGACGTGTCGAAGGTGGCCGAGGCCGGCTCGCTCGACCCGGCGCTGGTCACCGCGCTCGGGGCGCAGGCGAAGTCGGTGCCGTTCACCGCCCGGGTCGACCCGCAGGGCCGGCTCAGCGAGCTGGTGATCCGAGTGCCCGCCGCCGGCCAGAGCGCCGCGCAGGAGATCAGAATCACGTACGCCGACTACGGCAACGCCACCCCCGCGCAGAAGCCCCCGGCCGACCAGGTCGTCGAGGCCCCGCCGGAGCTCTACGGCCTGTTCGACTGAGCCGGGTCAGGCGTCGGCGCGCTCGCGGGCGGCGTCGATGCGGGCCCGGGCGCCGTCCAGCCAGCGCTGGCAGATCTCGGCGAGTTGCTCCCCGCGCTCCCAGAGTGCCAACGACTCCTCCAGCGAGGTGCCGCCGGCCTCCAGCCGCTCGACCACGGTGGCCAGCTCGGCGCGGGCCTGCTCGTAGCTGAGCCGCTCGTCCTTCTTCTCGTCAGTCATCCCATCCATCCTGGTTGCAGGGTCGTCAGCCGTCGACCGTCGCGGTCAGCTCGCCCTCGGCGAGGCGTACCCGCAGTGGGTCGCCCTTGGCCACCTCGGCCGCGGCGCGGACCACCTGGCCGTCGGCGCGCTGGACGATCGCGTACCCCCGATCGAGGGTCGCGGCGGGGGAGAGCGCGCGCAGCCGGGCCAGGGTGTGTCGCAGATCGTCGGCGGCGGCGCCGAGCCGGTGGTCCAGGCACCGGCCCGCCCGGTCGCGCAGCGCGGCCACTTCGGCGGCCCGCTGGTCGACCATCACCTGCGGGCGGGCCAGCACCGGCCGGGAGCGGAGCAGGTCGAGGCGGTGCTGCTCCCGGTCGACCAGGTTGCGGACCGCCCGTTCCAGCCGCGACCGGGCCTGGCCGATGAGGCGTACCTCCTCGGTGAGGTCGGGCACGATGCGCTTCGCCGCGTCGGTCGGCGTCGACGCGCGCACGTCAGCCACGTAGTCCAGCAGGGGCGTGTCCGTCTCGTGGCCGATCGCGCTGACCACCGGCGTACGGCAGGCGAACACCGCCCGGCAGAGCGCCTCGTCCGAGAAGGGCAGCAGGTCCTCGAGGCCGCCGCCGCCCCGGGCGATGATGATCACCTCGACGGTCGGGTCGGCGTCGAGCACCTTCAGCGCGTCGACGATCTGCGGCACCGCGCTCGGCCCCTGCACCGCGACGTTGACCGTGCGGAACTCCACCGCCGGCCAGCGCCGCCGGGCGTTGGTCAGCACGTCCCGCTCGGCGGCCGACGCACGGCCGGTGATCAGCCCGATCCGCCCGGGCAGGAACGGCGGCCGGCGCTTGCGGGCCCGGTCGAAGAGGCCCTCCGCGGCGAGCAGCTTCTTGAGCTTCTCCAGCCGGGCCAGCAGCTCGCCGAGCCCGACCTGGCGGATCTCGTCGGCGCGCAGGCTGAGCGTGCCCCGGGCGGCGTAGAACTCGGGCTTGGCGTGCAGCACCACCCGGGCGCCCTCACGCAGCTCCGGCGCGCCCGCGTCGAGCACGTCCCGGTTGGTGGTGACGGTCAGGCTGAGATCGGCCGACGGGTCACGCAGGGTGAGAAAGACCGTGGTCGCGCCGGGTCGGCGGCTGATCTGCGCCACCTGCCCGTCCACCCAGACCCAGCCCAGCCGCGCGATCCACGCCCCCACCTTCTGGCTGACCACCCGAACCGGCCACGGCTCCTCCGACGTGCTCCGCTCCACCCCACCGTCACCCACACCCACCCGCCCACCCTACGGCCCACCCCCGACGAGACCGCGTTGATCATGAGGTTGACCGCGATGTCGATCTCCCTGACCGCCGCCAACCTCATGATCGACGGGGTCGGGGGAGGCCTGGGTGCCGCCGGCTGCAGGCGGTGCTTGGGGGTGCGGGGCACGTACGATGGTTGGGTGACTGAGGCTGAGACGACTCCCCGGACCGGCAAGCGCGTGCTCCTGGCCAAGCCCCGCGGTTACTGCGCGGGCGTGGATCGGGCGGTGCAGACCGTCGAGGAGGCGCTGAAGCTCTACGGTGCCCCGATCTACGTGCGGAAGCAGATCGTGCACAACAAGCACGTGGTGCAGACCCTGGAGGCCCAGGGCGCGATCTTCGTGGAGGAGAACGAGGAGGTGCCGGAGGGCGCCACCGTCATCTTCTCCGCGCACGGCGTGGCCCCCGAGGTCTATGAGCAGGCGAAGGCGCGCTCGCTCAAGGCGATCGACGCGACCTGCCCGCTGGTCACCAAGGTGCATCACGAGGCCCGCCGGTTCGCCGCCGAGGACTACGACATCCTGCTGATCGGCCACGAGGGACACGAGGAGGTCATCGGCACCGCCGGAGAGGCCCCCGCGCACATCCAGCTCGTGGACGGCCCGGACGGCGTCGAAAAGGTCACCGTGCGTGACCCGAACAAGGTTGTCTGGCTCTCCCAGACCACTCTCTCGGTCGACGAGACCCTGGAGACCGTGGCGCGGCTCAAGCAGCGCCTGCCGCTGCTCCAGTCGCCGCCCAGCGACGACATCTGCTACGCCACCTCCAATCGGCAGCACGTGGTGAAGGAGATCGCCCCGGACTGCGACGTGGTGATCGTCGTCGGCTCGCGCAACTCGTCCAACTCCGTACGCCTGGTCGAGGTGGCCCTGGACGCGGGCGCCCGCGCCGGGCACCTGGTCGACTTCGCCCACGAGATCGACGACGCCTGGCTGGCCGATGCCGGCACGGTCGGCGTCACCTCCGGCGCCAGCGTGCCCGACGAACTGGTCCAGGAGGTGCTCGTGCACCTGGCGGAGCGGGGCTTCACCGACGTCGAGGAGATCATCACCGCCAACGAACGGTTGACTTTCTCGCTGCCGCAGGAGCTCAAGCGGGACCTGAAGGCCGCCGCGGCGGTCCGCGGCTGATGCGGCGGAACGGATTCGTCATCCGGCACGTCCAACCGCTCATGAAGACTCCTCGGAGGGTGTTCGTCGCCCTGATCGCCTGCGTCGCGCTGGCGGCCTGCGCCAGCCCTGACTCGACGGGCGGCCCGGTGACCCCCGATCCCAGCGCCACCTCGAGTGACCCGGCGGCCCCCACCGGCCCGGCGGCGACGTCGCCCGGCACCACCACGCTCACCGGCACCGTGCAGGCCGGGGTGGAGCCGAACTGCCTGCTGCTGGACGGCAACCTGCTGGTCGGCGGCCCGCGTCAGGTGCTGAAGGCGGGTGCCCGGGTGACCGTCACCGGCCACGCCCAGCCGGACCTGATGACCACCTGTCAGCAGGGCACCCCCTTCGTCGTAGAGGCCGTCAAACCCGCCTGACCACCCCCACCCGTTACCCCCGGCTGCCCCGCTCCCTGTTGGGGGCGGGGCTTTGGAAGCCCCGGGTGGGTCAGCCTGTCGGTCATTCGACCGGTGTGGACACCGGGTCGGCGTCGCCCGACCGCAGCTCGGGAGCCTGCGGCTGGCGGGGTGCCACCTCCACCTGCGCCGGGGCGGCCAGCTCCTCGTCGGAGACGCCCAACTCGGCCAGCTTGCGGGCGCTGACCAGCACCCGCGCCTCCAACGAGCCGACCGCCCGGTTGTACGCGGTCACCGCCCCGCCCAGCGACGCGCCCAACTTGCCGACGTGGTCGCCCAGGGTGGACAGCCGCCCGTACAGCTCGCGGGCCAGCGTGTGCACGGTGGCGGCGTTGCGGGCCAGCGCCTCCTGCCGCCAGGAGTAGGCCACCGTGCGCAACAACGCCACCAGGGTGGCCGGCGTGGCCAGCACCACGTCGCGGGCGAAGGCGTGCTCCAGCAGCGTCGGGTCGCGCTGCAACGCCACGTCGAGGAACGGATCGGCCGGTACGAAGAGCACCACGAACTCCGGGGCCTGATCGAACGCGGCCCAGTAGGACTTGGCCGCCAGCGCGTCCACGTGCGCCCGCAGGTGCCGCGCGTGCGCGTCGAGGTGGGTGTCCCGCCCCCGCTCGTCGCGCGCCTCCATCGCGGTCAGGTACGCGTCGAAGGGCGCCTTGGCGTCGACCACCACCGTCCGGCCGCCGTGCAGCCGGACCACCAGGTCGGGGCGTACCCCCTGGTGGTCGGTGGCGGCGGTGACCTGTTCGTTGAAGTCGCAGTGCTCCAGCAGGCCGGCCGCCTCGACGATCCGGCGGAGCTGGTGTTCACCCCACCGGCCGCGGACCTGCGGGGCGCGCAGCGCGGCGACCAGTTGCTTGGTCTCGGTACGCAGCTCGCCGGAGACCGTGCTCATTGCGCGCACCTGCTCACGTAGCTCCGCGTACGCGTCGACCCGGTCGCGTTCCAGCTCGGCGACGCGCTGCTCGTAGCGCCGGAGGGTGTCGTGCAGCGGCGCCACCGCCCGCGCGACGGCCTCCTGGGACTGCGCGGTCGCCTCGTAGCTGAGCGCCCGCATCGACTGCTCCAGCCGCCCCTCACCCTGCCGAGTGGCGGCGAGCGTCGCCTCCAGCCGGGCGACCTCGGCCGCCGACCGGGCCCGCGCGGCCAGCCAGCCCACCGCGCCGCCTGCGGCGAGACAGATGATCACTATGGCCAGCGTTGCGAAGGTCGTCACCCTCGGCAGCTTGCCAAATGGGTGCGACGTGACCTTCGTAGGTACCGTCGGGTCATGAAATCTCTGCTGTGCTTGGTCCTGGTGTTGATGCTTGGAGGTGCGTTGGTGTTCTGGCGTGGGGGAAACAGGTCCCGGAAAGCCAGCGAGCTGGCCGACGCCCGGGCCGAGGCGCAGCGCTGGTACGAGCGACTCGGCGGGCAGTTGATGAACCTGCACGGCGACGCCCCGGCCGTACGCCAGGCGCTGGCCGACGCGGGCGAGCGGTACAACGCGGCCGGCTCCCAGTTGGAGCAGGCGCGTACCCCGCACCAGCTCGGGCTGGCCCGGGAGACCGCGCTGGAGGGGCTGGCGTACATCCGGGCGGCGCGGACCGCGATGGGCATCGACCCGGGGCCGGAGCTGCCGTCGTTGGCCGCCGCCCGGAACGCCGGGATGCTCACCAAGGAGCGCGAGGTCAACGTGCAGGGGCAGACGTTCCGGGCCGGGCCGCAGCCGAGCGACGGCACGCCGTACTACTACCCGGGCGGCAACATGCAGGGGCGGCCGGTGCCGGCCGGCTGGTACTCGACGCCGTGGTGGAAGACCGCGCTCGGCGCCGGCGCCGGTGTGCTCGGCGGCATGCTCATCGCCGACGCGCTCTTCTCGCCCGCCTTCGCCGACCCGGGCCACGGCCACGGGGCCGGCTACGAGTCCGGCTACCAGGAGGGTTTCCAGGACGGCGTCGGCGACGGTCAGGGCTACGGCGACCAGGGCGGCAACGACTTCGGCGGCAACCAGTTCGCCGACTACCAGGGCGACTACTCCGGCGGCGGCGGTGACTACGGCGGCGGTGACTTCGGCGGCTTCGGCGGCGGGGACTTCGGCGGCGGCGACTTCGGTGGCGGGGACTTTGGTGGCGGCGACTGGTGACCGTTGACGCCCTCCGGCGCCAGTACTAACAGGGGCCCCCTGCTATGCGCGAAATGCGTTAACAGGGGGCCCCTCCTTACCTTCAGCCGGTGTTGCGCATGCCGGCGGCGATGCCGTTCACCGTGGTGAGCAGCGCCCGCTCCAGCGCCGTACCGTCGTTGGGGCCGCGGCGTCCGCCGGGCGCGGTAGCCACCGAGCGGCCGGCGGCGCCGGAGTCGCGGTACTGGCGCAGCAACGCCACCTGGAGGTGGTGCAGCGGCTCCAGGTAGGTGTCCCGCACGGCCAGGGTCCGCTGCAGGACGGGCGAGCCGTCCAGCAGGGCCGGCGAGGCGGTGACCGCCAGCACCTCCTGCTTGGTCAGCTCGTACTCCTGCCGGATCTGGTCGAAGATCGGGTGCAGCTTCTCCGGAACCAGCGTCTCCACGTACCGGTGGGCGATGTGCAGGTCGGTCTTGGTCAGCATCATCTCCACGTTCGACAGGAACGTGCGGAAGAAGTGCCAGTTGCGGTGCATCTCGGCGAGCACGTCCGCCCGACCCGCGGCCCGCGCGGCGGCCAGGCCGGATCCCACGCCGAACCAGCCGGGGACGATCTGCCGGGTCTGGGTCCAGCCGAACACCCACGGGATGGCCCGCAGCCCGGACAGGCCGGCGCCGGTGTTCGGCCGCTTCGCCGGCCGGGAGCCGATGTTCAACGCGCCGAGCAGTTCCGTCGGCGTGGAGGCCCAGAAGTAGGCCGGCAGGTCCGGGTCCTCGACAAGCGACCGGTACGACCGGAACGCCGCCTCGGAGACCACGTCCATGGTGGCGTCCCAGCGTTCCAGCATCTCGGCCGGCTGTCGGGGCGCGGTGTGCAGCAGCGTCGCCTGGAGCACCGCCGCGACGGTCAGCTCCAGGTTCTCCCGGGCCAGCGCGGGCAGCGTGTACTTGTCGGAGATGACCTCGCCCTGCTCGGTCACCTTGATCGCGCCGTCCAGCGTGCCGTACGGCTGGGCCAGGATCGCGTCGTGGGTGGGGCCGCCGCCCCGGCCCACCGTGCCACCCCGGCCGTGGAACAGCCGCAGGTGTACGCCGTGCCGGGCGGCCACGTCGCGCAGCGCGCGCTGCGCCCGGTGGATCGACCACTGGCTGGTGGTGATGCCGGCCTCCTTGTTGGAGTCGGAGTAGCCCAGCATCACCTCCTGCACGTCACCGCGGGCCGCGACGAGCGCCCGGTACGCGGGCAGCGACAGCAGCTCGTCCAGCAGTTCGCCGCCGCTGTTCAGCTCGGCCGGGGTCTCCAGCAGCGGCACGATGCCGATCCGGGCCCGCCCGCTGTGCACGTCGATCAGGCCGGCCTCGCGGGCCAGCACCACCGCGGCGAGCACGTCGTCCACGCCGAGGGTCATCGAGATGATGTACGACTCGATCACTTCGGTGCCGAACCGGTCCTGCGCCTCGCGGATCGCCCCGAACACGTCGAACGTCTTCTGCGCGTTCTCGGTGAGCGGGGTGTCGAGGGTGGAGAGCGGTCGGCGGCCGGCCAGCTCGTCGGCGAGCAGCTTGGTGCGCTCCAGCCGACTCAGCGACGGGTAGTCGGACACCTCGCCGACCGCCGCATAGAGCTGGGCGAGGACCGCGTGGTGCGCCTCGGCGTGCTCCCGGACGTCCATGGTCGCCAGGTGCAGCCCGAACGCGGAAACCGTACGGATGGTCGAGGCGAGCCGGCCCACCGCGGTCAGCTGCCCGGAGTTGCGGGCCAGCGAGGCGCGCAGCAGCTCCAGGTCGGCGATCAGCTCGGCCGAGCCGCGGTAGTCCCGCCCCGGCATGTGCGCGGTGCCGGTGCGCAGCCGCTCCCGGGTGTTGGCCAGCTTCGCCTTCACGCAGCGCGCCTTGAGCCGGTAGGGCTCCTCGGCGTTGACCCGACGGAACCGGGGCGCCACCTCGGGCAGCGCGTCCAGGTCGGCGGCGAGGCTGGCGGAGAGGTCCAGCGAGACCGCCCGCAGCCGGCGGGAGACGGAGACCTCGCGGATGAGCACGTCCATCGCCTTCTCGGTGGCCTCGATGCCGTGCTCATGCTGGATCCGCAGCACCTCGCGGGTGACCGCGGGGGTGACGAAGGGGTTGCCGTCCCGGTCGCCGCCGATCCAGGTGCCGAAGGTCAGCGGGCGGGCGGTCGGTGAGGTCTCCACGCCCAGGGTGCGCAGCGTGTCCGCGAGATCGTCGAGGACCTGCGGGGCGGCATCGGCGTAGAGGTCGCGCAGGTAGTAGATGGCGTTGCGGGCCTCGTCGGTCGGGTCGGGCCGGTCCAGCCGCAGCTCGTCGGTCTGCCACATCAGGTCCAGCAGCTCGGCCAGGCGCCGGTTGGCCGGGCCCTCGTCGCTGGCCCCGTAGAGGATGGCGTTGGCGGTCTCGGCGTCCAGCTCGTCGGCGACGGCGCGCAGCTTGGACAGGATCGACCGGCGGGCCGCCTCGGTCGGGTGGGCGGTGAAGACGGGGCGTACCGCGAGCCGCCGGGCCACCGCGGCGATCTCCTCGGCCGGCACCCCGCGCTCGGCGATCATCCGGGCCGCCTGGTCCAGCCAGCCGCCGTGGATCGCCCGGCGGCGGCGCAGGTCGCGGGCTCGGTGCACCTGCTCGGTGATGTTGGCCAGGTGGAAGTAGGTGGAGAAGGCCCGGGCCAGCTTGGTGCCGGTGGTGACGTCGAGCCCGGTGAGCCGCTGGGCGGCGGCGGGGGCGTCGGAGCGGACCTGGGTGCGGATCTCCTCGACCAGGTCGAGGAGCGGTCGGCCCTCCTGCCGGGCGAGGGTCTGCCCGAGCAGCGTGCCGAGGCGGCGGATGTCGGCCCGCAGCGCGGCGTCGGGGCCGTCGTGGTCGTGCTGGTCGGTCACGGGTGCGCTCCTTACGAGAGTACGAAGGACAGCGCTGTCCGACTCTCTGGATCGTATCCGCGTCGGGTCGCCTGACAGGAGGGGGACGGCGTGATGATCTACACTCTGAGACGGGCCTGTCGGCTCAGCCTCGGGCGACCGGCCTGCCTTGGGCGACCGGCCCGGCCGGACCAGCGGCCAACGTTCCGGCTGGTGCCTCGTCCCTGATTGCGGCGTTTCGTACCGCTGGACCCCGGCCGGTGTCAGGCTGGCGGCATGGCTCGTGATGACCTGCCGAACCCGACTGAGGGCATCCTGCTCGCCCACTTCGTCGTGGCGGCGGACGTCGCCCGGTCGAGGGCGTTCTACCGGGACGTCCTCGGCGGCACGGTGGTCCGGGAGGCTGAGCCGGCCATGGTCCGGCTGGCCAACAGCTGGGTGATCATCGCCGTCGGCGGCGGACCGACAGAGGACAAGCCCGACGTGACGCTGGAGACGCCGACCGACCTGCATCGGACCACCGCCTTTTTGAACATCCGGGTGGCCGACATCCAGGCCGTTCACGACGAGTGGACCGCCCGGGGTGCGCGATTCTTGACCGCGCCGAAGGACCGGGGTAGGGAGATCCGTTGCTACCTGCGGGACCCGGACGGCCATCTGATCGAGGTCGGGCAGACGGTCGAATAACCCGGTGGCGGGGGCCGGTAGCGTCGGGACATGACGCCGTTGCGCTATCCCGCCAAGCCGAAGTCGGGCGACCGGGTCGCCGTGGTCTCGCCCTCCGCCGGGCTGCCGGGCCTCTTCCCGCACGTGTACGAGTTGGGCCTGCGCCGGCTGCGCGAGGAGTTCGGGCTGGAGCCGGTGGAGTATCCGACCACCCGGCAGATGGGGGCCGACCCGCGGGACCGGGCGCGCGACCTGACCGCCGCCTTCGCCGACCCGACGATCACCGCCGTACTCGCCACCGTCGGCGGGGACGACCTGGTCACGGTCACCCCGTATCTGGACGACGAGGTGCTGCGGGCCAACCCGAAGCCGTACTTCGGCTACTCGGACAACACCAACATCCTCAACCACCTGTACCGGCTGGGGATGGTGGCGTACCACGGCGGGTCGGTGCTGGTGCACCTCGGCCGGTCCGGCAAGCCGCACCCGCTGACCTTCGACTCGCTGCGTGCCGCCCTGTTCACCTCCGGCTGGTACGAGTTGACCCCGGCCGCCGAGTGGGGCGACCAGCCGAACGACTGGCGGGACCCGGCGACGTTGGCGTACGAGCCGGTGATGTTCCCCGGCGAGGGCTGGCGGTGGTACGGGCCGGCGTCCGTCGTGCAGGGCCGCACCTGGGGTGGCTGCCTGGAGATCCTGCACTGGCTGATGGCCACCGACCGGGTGCCGTCGGCGGCGGAACTGGCCGGGTCGGTGCTGGTCTTCGAGACCTCGAACGAACTGCCGTCGGCCACCGAGGTCTTCCGCATCGTGCGCAACATGGGGGAGCGTGGGCTGCTCGCCGCCTTCCCGGCGATCGTGGTCGGCCGCCCGAAGGCGTGGGACTTCGACAAGCCACACACGCCGGAGCAGCGGCGTGAGTGGAGCGAGGCGCAGCGCGAGGCGATCCTGAAAGCCCTCGCCCCGTACGCCGACGACCCGGTGGTGGTCTTCGACGTCGACCTCGGCCACACCGACCCGCAGCTGATCATCCCGTACGGCGGAGAGATCCGGGTCGATGCCGTCGAGCACCGCATCGCGGTGCGCTACTGATCCTGTTCGTCAGTGGAACGTCATGGAGGTCAACGAACGGGTTTGACATCCATGATGTTCCACCGAAGCCCCGCGTTCGGGGTTAGCGCACGAACACGCCCTCGCCCTGCCGGCCTTCGATCAGACCCTCGGCCTTCAGGATCAGCAGTGCGGTGCGGACCGAGCCGTAGGAGACGCCGTACATCTCGATCAGCCCCTGCGTCGTGGGTAGCTGATCGCCGGGCTTCAGCGTCCCGGCATTGATCTGGCTGCGGATGGCGGACGCCACCTGCTCGTACTTAGGTGTGCTCACGGTGTCTCCCTGGCTCGCAGAGCCAAGTAGATCACCAGAAATCGACAGCGTCTATAACGTCGACACTGTCGACAATGTCGACGAGCGGCGATACAGTGTGTCTACTCGCCCTGGCTCGCAACCGGGCTGAGCATCGAAGATGTAGGGCGGCCCGGGGTGGAGGTGGCACTCCGTTCCCCGGGCCTTGACCGGGAAGGAGCCCGGCCCATGAGTAACTTATCGAACACTGCCCACCCGCCCTGGTGCCTGCGGGGCCCGGACTGCGCCGGCCCGAACGACCTGCACCTGTCCCGCCTCATCGGCGCGGCCGTTTGGGGCGACGAGGTGATCCAGGTCAGGATCGGCCTGTGGCGGATGGACGTCGGTCCCACCCCGCCCTCCGGCCTGCTGCTGGAACTCTCCGCCGGCTCGGAGGTCGACCGCTGGCCGATCGACCTGGCCCAGTCCCGTTCGCTGGCCCATCTGTCTCAGCGGCTGGTACGCCAGCTTGGTCCGGGCTCGGCCCGAGCCGCTTGACGGTCCGCCGAGCCGCACGGATCAGGCGTCGACGATGGCGAAGGCGCGGACCGGGAAGGTGCCCATGCCGGCCACCCTCGGCGGCGCGGCAGTGAACCGGAACCCCTCCGGGGGCAGGTCGCCCAGGCCGGTCAGGTGCTCCACGATCGGGATGCCGGCGGCGAGCAGGGCGCTGTGGGCCGGGCGCTGGCCGGCCGCCGCCGGAGTCATGTCGTCGATGTTGATCGAGTCGATGCCGACCAGGGTCGCCGCCGCCGCCACCAGCCAGTCGGCACCGTCCCCGGTCAGGTAGGGCGCGTCGGGGTCGGCGTACCGGTCGGTGCCGAAGTGCGCGTCCCAGCCGGTGTGCAGCAGCACCGCCCGCCCGGCCACGTCGTACGGGGCGAGCATCAGCTGGTCCACCGCTCGGGTGCCGGCGGGCACCCGGACCACGAGCCCGGGCAGGTCGGCGAGCCGGTCCAGCGGTACGTCGGCGAGATCGGGGCCGTCGACCCAGCGGTGGGCGGGGGTGTCGAGGTACGTGCCGGTGTTGGCGATCATGTTGATCCGGCCGACGTGGAAGTCGACGCCCGGAGCGTAGTTCGCCCGGGACGCCTCCCGGGTCAGCCAGTCGGTGATCCGGGGCGCCGGCCAGCCGGGCAGCGTGATCATCCCGTCGGTGATCACGTGGCTCAACTCGACCAGCCGCCGTTGCGCTGCCCCGGCCGGGTTGCCCGCCTCAACCGCGCCGGCTGGGCGGGTTCCGCGGCCGCCCTTGTGCGGTTCCTCGATGATCGTCTTGTGGTCGATCCGCACCTCGGCGACCATCAGTAGCCCGAGGTGCCGGACGAACAGCGCGCCAAGATCTTCGTCGGAGATCTCCCGGCCCGGGATGTCCAGCCGGAAACCGTCGACCCGCAGCCCGCCACCGTTGGCGAAACTGACCTCTGCGTCAAACTGCGCCCGAAACTCGTCGATCACGCCCCCCACCGCACCACGCCGGCAGGATCCGCGCAACATCGCGAAAGTAGTGGCAGCCAGCCCGGCCGGATACCACTACTTTCCGGAAGTTGCGCCCAGCGGGGGCCGGGAGGGGGTTAACAACTGCTCGTGGTTGAGTGGTCTTTGACGCTCGCAGGAGCGCTATGATGGCGTGGTGAATTTGAAGGAATGGGCGGCGTCTCAGGGCGTCGCGTATGTCACCGCGCGGCGGCAGTACGCGGCTGGGACGTTGCCCGTTCCCACCTACCGGTTAGGTCGGCTCATCATGGTGGGTGAACCGTTACCTGCTGCCTTGGCTGGTGCCGAGCGTGTGGTGGTGTACGCCCGGGTTTCATCCGTTGATCAGCGCGCGGATCTGGATCGGCAGGTTGCTCGGGTGGTCACGTGGGTGACTGGTCAGAATCTGCCGGTGTCGCAGGTGGTGACCGAGGTCGGGTCCGCGCTTGACGGGTATCGCGAGAAGTTCCTCGCTCTGCTGCGTGATCCCACGGTGACGACGATTGTGGTGGAGCATCGGGACAGGTTCGCCCGTTTCGGGGTCGAGTACGTGGAAGCGGCCCTGGCCGCGCAGGGTCGCAGGCTGTTGGTGGTCGACCCGGCGGAGGTCGACGACGATCTTGTCCGGGACGTCACGGAGGTCTTGACCTCGTTGTGCGTGCGCCTGCACGGTCGCCGGGCCGCCGCGGATCGGGCGCGTCGGGCGGTCGAGGTCGCCACCGGGCAGGACGGGCCGGTGTGACGACGATTCAGGCGTACCGGTTCGCCCTGGACCTGACCCCGTGGCAGGAGCGGGCGGTGCTGGCGCACGCGGGCGCGGCCCGGGTCGCATACAACTGGGCGTTGGCCAGGGTGAAGGCGGTCATGGACCAGCGTGCCGCGGAACGCACCTACGGCGTGTCCGATGAGTTGCTGACCCCCGCCGTCGGGTGGAGCCTCGCCCAGCTGCGTAAGGCGTGGAATGTGGCGAAGCCGGACGTGGCGCCGTGGTGGGCCGAATGTTCCAAGGAGGCGTACAACACCGGCCTAGGACAACCTGGCACGCGGTTTGAAGAACTGGTCCGACTCCCGCGCCGGGGAACGCGCCGGCCGGCGTGTGGGATTTCCCCGGTTCAAGTCCCGGCGTCGGTCGACACCGTCCGTGCGGTTTACCACCGGCGCGATCCGCGTCGAGCCCGACCGCAAGCATGTGGTGCTGCCCCGGCTGGGACGGTTGAAGACCCACGAGTCGACGCGCAAACTCGCCCGCCGCGTCGAGGTGGGCACGGCCCGGATCCTGTCCGCGAGCGTGCGTCGAGACGGTGGGCGGTGGCATGTCGCGTTCTGCGTCGAGATCGACCGGGCCGAACGCTGTCCGGCGCGCCCGCAGGCGGTGGTCGGCGTCGATGTGGGAATCACCCATTTGGCGGTGCTGTCCACCGGCGAGATGCTGCCCAACCCCCGCCACCTCGATGAGGCGGCCCAGCGGATGCGCCGCCTGGCCCGGCAGATGTCGCGGCGCGTCGGCCCGGACCGGCGCACCGGGCAGCGGCCGTCGAAGCGGTGGGAACGCGCCCGCCGGCATGTCGCGCGGGCGCATGCGCGGGTGGCGAACCTGCGCCGCGACGGCCTGCACAAGCTCACCACCAGACTCGCGCGCAAGTACGGCACGATCGTGGTCGAAGACCTCAACGTGGCCGGCATGCTCCGCAACCGGCGCCTGGCCAGACACATCGCGGACGCCGGCTTCGGTGAGATCCGTCGGCAGGTGAAGTACAAGGCCGAATGGAACGGCGGCCGGCGGATCCTGGCCGACCGCTGGTACCCCTCCAGCAAAACCTGTTCGGGCTGCGGCGCGGTGAAAGCCAAGCTGCCGCTGCGTGTCCGAACCTACACCTGCACCTGCTGCGGTCTGGTCCTCGATCGGGACCTGAACGCCGCGCGTAACCTTGCCGCGATCGCGCGTGAGGCGAGCACCGCCGGGAGTGGCCCGGTGGCAGGACGTGGAGCCGACCGTAAGACCCGCCCCGGCGGGCCGGTGGCCGTGAAACGTCAACCCGGCACCGCCCAGGCGGGCAAGACCGGGACCGTCCCACCGCAAGGCGGGACATATCAACCAGGCGCTCGCTAGAGCGCACTGAGGGGTAACGGGATAGGCTCGGTGGGTTCGCCCCCCCGTCCAGCTGGATGTGGGGGTTGTCGCCGTGCGTTGGCTTTCCTGGAAGTGATCACAGATGCTCACCGGACTCTTCTCCGCCGCCCTGGCCGACCCCGGGCTGGCCCGGGCGCGTGACCTGGCGCGCTCCGGTGCCGCCCAGGTCGACGGCCTCGACATCACCGCCCCGGCCGCGCTGCGTCCGTTCGCGGTCGCCGCCGTCGCGGCCGACGAGCCGGCCGGCGGCGCGGGCCGTCCCGTGCTCGCGGTGACGGCGACCACCCGCGAGGCTGACGATCTCGCCTCCGCGCTGGGCAGCCTGCTGCCGCCGGAGCAGGTGGCCGTCTTCCCGTCCTGGGAGACGCTGCCGCACGAGCGGCTCTCGCCCCGGTCCGACACCGTCGGGCGGCGGTTGGCCGTGCTGCGCCGGCTGGCGCACCCGCAGTCCAGCGACGCACACGGGCGCACCGGGCCGCTGCGGGTGGTGGTGGCGCCCGTCCGGTCGCTGCTTCAGCCGCAGCTCAAGGGGCTCGGCGACCTGGAGCCGGTGCAGCTCGCCGCCGGCGACGAGGCGGACCTGGAAGCGGTCGCCCGCCGGCTCACCGACCTGGCGTACGCCCGGGTGGACCTGGTCACCAAGCGGGGCGAGTTCGCCGTCCGGGGCGGCATTCTCGACGTCTTCCCACCCACCGACGAGCACCCGTCACGGGTCGAGTTCTGGGGCGACGAGGTGGAGGAGATCCGTACCTTCGCCGTCGCCGACCAGCGCACCATCGAGCAGGTGCCGCAGCTCTGGTCGCCGCCCTGCCGCGAGCTGCTGCTCACCCCGGCGGTGCGCGCGCGGGCCGCCGCGCTCGCGCAGGAGCACCCGGAGTTGGCCGAGATCCTCGACAAGCTGGCCGAGGGCATTCCGGTCGAGGGGATGGAGTCGCTCGCCCCGGCGCTGATCGGCCCCGACTCTATGGAGCTGCTGCTGGACTGCATGCCGGCCGGCACCCACGTCGTGCTCTGCGACCCGGAGCGCATCCGCACCCGGGCGCACGACCTGGTGCGTACCTCGGAGGAGTTTCTCCAGGCCAGCTGGGCTGCGGCCGCCGTCGGAGGCCAGGCCCCGGTCGACCTCGGCGCCGCCGCCTTCCGCACCCTGGCCGACGTACGCGTGGCGGCCCGCGCCCTGCGCCAGCCCTGGTGGACGCTCGCGCCGTTCGGCTTGGCCGAAGCGGAGGCCGCGCCGGCCCGGCAGCCGTGGGAGGACGAGCCGACCGAGGTCGACGTCACCCCGGACGACGCGATCGCGGTGACCCTGGCCGCCCAGCCGGCGCCGCTCTACCACGGCGAGACCGCCCGGCTGGTCGACGACCTCAAGCGCTGGGCCGGCGAGGGCTGGTCGATCGCGTTGGTCTTCGAGGGGCACGGCCCCGCCCAGCGCGCCGTCGAGGTGCTCCGCGACGCCGGTCTCGGCGCCCGGCTCACCGAGGAGGTGCCGACCGCGCCCACCCCCGGCGAGCTGCTGGTCTCCTGCGGCTGCCTGACCGCCGGCTTCGTCGACGAGGCGTCCCGGTTCGCGCTGCTCACCGGCGAGGACGTGACCGGCGGCCGGGGCACCTCCACCCGGGACATGCGCAAGATGCCCAGCCGGCGGCGCAACACCATCGACCCGCTGGAGCTGAAGGCGGGCGACCACGTGGTGCACGAGCAGCACGGCATCGGCCGGTACGTCGAGCTGGTGCAGCGCACCGTCAACGGCGCCAGCCGGGAGTACCTGGTCATCGAGTACGCCCCGAGCAAGCGTGGCCAGCCCGGCGACCGGCTCTTCGTCCCCACCGACCAGCTCGACCAGCTTTCGCGCTACGTCGGCGGCGAGCAGCCCACCCTGCACAAGATGGGCGGCTCGGACTGGCAGAAGTCGAAGGCCCGGGCCCGTAAGGCGGTCCGCGAGATCGCCGCCCAGCTCATCCAGCTCTACGCCGCCCGCAAGGCGTCCAAGGGGCACTCGTTCGCACCGGACAGCCCCTGGCAGCGGGAGCTGGAGGATGCCTTCCCCTGGCAGGAGACGCCGGACCAGCTCGCCGCGATCGAAGAGGTCAAGCGGGACATGGAGCAGACCGTCCCGATGGACCGGCTGATCTGCGGCGACGTCGGGTACGGCAAGACCGAGATCGCGGTTCGCGCCGCGTTCAAGGCGGTGCAGGACGGCAAGCAGGTGGGCGTGCTGGTGCCCACCACACTGCTGGTGCAGCAGCACTACAACACCTTCGCCGAGCGGATGAGTCAGTTCCCGATCACCATCCGGCAGCTCTCCCGGTTCCAGACGCCGAAGGAGGCGGAGCAGACCCTCGCGATGGTCGGCGACGGCACCGCCGACATCGTCATCGGCACCCACCGACTGCTCCAGGCGGCCACCCGGTTCAAGCAGCTCGGCCTGGTCATCATCGACGAGGAGCAGCGCTTCGGCGTCGAGCACAAGGAGCACCTGAAGACCCTGCGCGCCTCGGTCGACGTGCTGGCCATGTCGGCCACCCCGATCCCGCGCACGCTGGAAATGGCGATCACCGGCATCCGGGAGATGTCCACCATCGCCACCCCGCCGGAGGAGCGGCACCCGGTGCTCACCGCCGTCGGGGCGTACGACGACCGGCAGGTGGCCGCCGCGATTCACCGCGAGCTGCTCCGCGACGGGCAGGTCTTCTACCTGCACAACCGGGTCGAGTCGATCGAGAAGGCGGCCCGCCGGATCCGGGAGTTGGTGCCCGAGGCCCGGGTCGCGGTGGCGCACGGCCAGATGGGCGAGGAAGCGCTCGAGAAGGTGATGGTCGGCTTCTGGGAGAAGGAGTTCGACGTACTGGTCTGCACCACGATCGTGGAGTCCGGCATCGACATCCCCAACGCCAACACGCTGATCGTGGAGCGGGCCGACCTGCTCGGCCTGGCCCAGCTGCACCAGATCCGGGGCCGGGTCGGCCGTGGCCGGGAGCGGGCGTACGCGTATTTCCTCTACCCGTCCGACAAGCCGCTGACCGAGAACGCGCACGAGCGGCTGGCCACCATCGCCCAGCACACCGAGTTGGGCGCCGGCATGTACGTGGCGATGAAGGACCTGGAGATCCGGGGCGCGGGCAACCTGCTCGGCGGCGAGCAGTCCGGCCACATCGAGGGCGTCGGCTTCGACCTCTACGTCCGCATGGTCGGCGAGGCGGTCTCCGCGTTCAAGGGCGAGCAGGTGGAGGAGGAGCTTGAGGTCAAGGTGGACCTTCCGGTCGACGCGAACCTGCCGCACGACTACGTCGGCGTGGAGCGACTGCGCCTGGAGATGTACCGCAAGCTCGCCGAGTCCCGCGACGAGGAGCGGCTGCGCGAGGTGGTCGCCGAGATGACCGACCGCTACGGCGAGCCGCCCGCGCCGGTGCAGAACCTGGTGGCGGTGGCCCGGTTCCGGCTGCTGGCCCGCCGGTACGGCCTCAGCGACGTCTCGATGCAGGGCAAACACCTCCGGTTCGGCCCGCTGCCGCTGCCCGACTCGAAGCAGCTGCGGCTCAAGCGTTACCACCCGGATTCGGTCTACAAGCAGGCGCTCGACCAGGTCAGCGTGCCCCGGCCGAGCACCCGGCGGGTCGGCGGCGAGCCGTTGCGCGACCAGGCGCTGCTGGAGTGGTGCGCCCAGCTGCTCTCCGACGTGCTCGGCGAGCCGGCGACGGCCCAGCCGGCCGGGTCGGCACCGCGCTGAGCCTCGGCGGTGGTGCGCTCAGCCAGGTCGGCGGGTGGGTGACGTCACAACGGCTTCGCGGGCATGAGAGAGTGGCCGTCATGCGTGCTCGCCGTCTTATCGCCGTCGCCAGCGTCGCGGCTGGCCTCGTCGCCCTCTCCGGTTGCCGTTCCGAGCCGGGGGTCGCCGCCTACGTCGGTGATCACCGCATCACCGAGAACGCGGTGACCAGCCTGCTCGACGAGCTGCGGGACAAGCTGTCCGTGTCCAGCCAGGAGTCGGGCGCCAGCCCCGAGGAGGCCGCGCAGAGTGGGCCGCAGCTGCCGGCCCGCAGCGAGGTGGTCACCGACCTGGTGCTGCTCGACGTCTGCCAGCGGCTCGCCGCCGACAAGGGCTACCAGTCGCCGCAGCGGATCACGGCGGAGGACGTCGCCACGCAGTACAACATCCCGGCCGACACCGCGTACGCCGAGCGGGTGGCCGAGCTGATCACCTGCCGGACCAGCCTGCCGGCCGAGCCGGTCGCGCCGACCGAGCAGGAACTCGCCGATCTGCTCGCCGCCGGCAAGGCAGCCGGGGTGATCCCGGCCGAGATGACCCTCCAGAACGCCACCGCCCAGCTCGACGGTGACCAGCTGCGCGAGGCGCTGGGCCAGAAGAAGCTGCTGCGCGAGGCGTTCGCCGGGTACGGGATCACGATCAATCCCCGGTACCGTCCGCTGGAGATTCCGCTGCTCAACTTCGCGGCCGGGCATGCCGCGCTGAGTGTGCCGCTGGGCGAGCTCGGCACCGACGCGGTGACCGACATCTCCACGCCGGAGCCGAAGACCACCGATTCGACCGATCCGGACGCCTCCTGAGCATGACCGCCCGGATCGTCCTGCTGGTCACCTCGCCGCGACTGCCGGCCGGCCTGCTTACCGCAGCCGCCTGGGAGGTCGTACGCGCTGCGCCGGTGCTGGCCGGCGCGGAGAGCGAGCTGACCAGCGCGATCCGGGCGGCGGGCGCCGAGGTCACGCTGGTGGCCGAGGGTGCCACGCAGGCGTTGCTCGACGCGGTGGCGGCCCACGGCACGGCGGTCTGGCTGGCCGGGCCGACCGGCGACGAGGCGCTCGCGCGGGAGTTGGGGCTGCGGCTGGCCCGCGAGCCGGGCCTGGCCGAACTGGAGCTGATGTACGGCTCGTGGGACCCGCCGGGCGCCCGGCTGCTCGACGCGGTCGAGGTGATGGACCGGCTCGCCTCCCCCGGCGGTGACCCGTGGAAGCGGGCGCAGACGCATCGCAGCCTCGCCGGCTTCCTGCTGGAGGAGTGCTACGAGGCCTACGACGCGATCAGTGCCGACGACACCGACGCGCTCCGCGAGGAGTTGGGCGACGTGCTGCTCCAGGTGCTGCTGCACGCCCGGCTCGCCGAGGAGCTGCCGGACGGCCGCAGCTGGACGGTCGACGACGTGGCCGGCGGCCTGGTCGACAAGATGGTTCGGCGCAACCCGCACGTCTTCGCCGGGGCCGAGGCCACCTCGATCGAGGAGATCGAGGCGAACTGGGAGCGGATCAAGCGGGCCGAGAAGACCCGCGAGTCGGTGCTGGACGGCATCGCGTTGAGTCAGCCTGCGCTGGCCCTGGCGGCGAAGATTCTGGACCGGGCCGGTCGGATCGGCCTGGCGGTGCCACCCCCGCTGGCCGAGTCCCAGGTGGATCCCGAGGCGAGACTGGGCGCCAGCCTTCTGACCACCGTCGCCGCCGCAAGGCAGGCTGGCATCGACCCCGAGGCCGCCCTCCGCCGCACCACCCTGGCTTACGCGGAAGCCGTCCGCACCGCCGAACGCTCCACCCGCTCCGCCCCACCCCTAGACGAGGTGCGTTGATCATGAAGTTGTTGCCGCGACCCGCCGCGGCGGGCGACAACAACCTCATGATCAACCAGTAGGGGCCCCGGGGTGCCGGGCGGTCGGTAGGGTTTTGCGGCATGGAGGAGTTTGGGGGGCTCGCGGAGCGGGTTGTTGAGGCGTTGCTGGAGAGTCGGCCGGGGTTGGCAACGTCGGTCGGGGATCATCGGTATGACGATCTCCTGCCCGATCTGTCCGCCGATGGGCTCGCGGGGGACCAGGCGATGCTGCGGGACGCGGGCGACGCGCTGGCCGAGATTGACCCAGACTCGCTGGACGTCGAGGAGCGGGTCGACCACGCGTTGCTCAGCAGCCTGGTCGACCGGGAGCTGTTCGAGCTGACCGAGATCCGCGCCCACGAGTGGGACCCGCTGCGGCACAATCCCGGCCCGCTGCTGCACGCCCTGCTGGCCCGCCCGTACGCGCCCGTCGAGGAGCGGCTGACCCACCTCGCTGGGCGGCTGGCGGCCGTACCGGACGCCCTGGCGACCGCGCGCGCGACGCTGCGCGACATGCCGCGGATCCACGCGGAGACGGCGGTCGGGCAGTTCACCGGCACGGCGGCGCTGATCCGCGACGAGGTGCCGGCGCTGCTGGCCCAGGCGCCGGCGCTGTACGACCGGGTGGAACCGGCGGTGACCGCGGCGATCGCCGCGCTGGAGGAGTTCGTGGCCTGGCTGCGGATCGGGCTGGCCGCCGACGTCGGCCCGGGGCGCGACCCACGGCTGGGCCGGCGACGCTGGGAGGCGCGACTCTGGCACACCCTGGACACCGAGCTGAGCGCCGCCGAGATCCAGCGCCGTGCCTGGGACAACCTGGACCGGGTGACCGCACAGATCCGGGAGGCGGCCGTGGAGCTGGTCGGCGGCCCGGCCGACGACGCGACGGTACGCCGGGCGTTGGACCTGCTCGCCGCCGAGCACCCCGACGATGCCACAATCGTGGAACTCGCCTCGGTGACGCTCGACGAGGCGACCGACTTCGTCCGCGCGCACGGTGTGATCAGCCTGGTCGACGATCCGTGCGTGATTCAGGAGATGCCGGAGTTCGCCCGGGGCGTGGCGGTGGCCTACTGCGACTCGCCCGGCCCGCTGGAGACGGCGGACGTGCCGACCTTCTACTGCATCTCGCCCACCCCGGTCGACTGGCCCGCCCAGCGGGTTGAGTCGTTCTACCGGGAATACAACGACCACATGATCCGCAACCTGACCGTGCACGAGGCGATGCCGGGTCACTTCCTCCAGCTTGCCCACGCCCGCCGGTACGCCGGCCCGACCCGGGTCCGGGCGCTCACCGAGTCCGGGGTGTTCGTCGAGGGCTGGGCGGTCTACGCCGAGGAGCTGATGGCCGACCTCGGCTTCGGTGGCCTGCCGGTCCGGCTCCAGCAGCTCAAGATGCAGCTGCGGATGACCATCAACGCGCTGCTCGACCAGCTCGTGCACTGCGAGGGGATGGCCGAGGCGGAGGCGATGGCGCTGATGACCGGGCGCGGCTTCCAGGAGGAGGGCGAGGCGGCCGGCAAGTGGCGGCGGGCGCTACTCACCTCCACCCAGCTCTCCACCTACTTCGTCGGCTACAGCGAGGTGGCCGACATCGCTCGCACCCGCCCCGACGGGGTGTCGGTACGCGAGTGGCACGACGCGATGCTGGCGCACGACTGCCCGCCCCCGCGCCACCTGCGCACCCTGCTCGGGGTCTGACCGGGCGTGCGCGGGCTCAACGCCGCGCGTGGGCGGCGACACGGTCGATCAGCCAGCGCGAGATGGAGTACGCCGGAGGCAGCTCCGCCGGCAGCGCGTCCACCGGGAACCAGCGCGCCTCGGTCAGCTCCGTCGGATCGATCACCGGCTCGGCGTCCGGGTCGGTGACGGTGGCGGTGAAGCCGGCGAGCAGGGTGCCGGGGCCGGATACCGCCCAGGGCTGGCTGTCGACGTATGCGGGCCGCCCGATGGCCAGCCCGACCTCCTCACCGATCTCCCGGTGCGCGGCCGCCTCCAGTGACTCGCCCGCCTCGACGAACCCGGCCACCAGCGCCCACAACTGCGTCGGCCCGTACGCGTGCCGCACCAGCAGCAGCTCGTCGGGGCCGCCGGCCCGGCCGGGGCGGGTGAGCGCCACCAGCACCGCGACGGAGAGCGGCACGAACAGGGTCAGACCGCAGTCGGGGCAGCGCCGCGCGGTCTCGCCCGGCACGTCGGTCAGCTCGGCCCGGCACGCCCCGCACCAGCGGTGCGTACGCCGCCAGGTGATCACCGCGAGGGCCCGCCCGGCCAGGGTGGCCAGCGGTTCCGGAAGCTCGGTGGCGATGCCCCGCCAGTCGCGCCAGCGCCCGGGCAGCGCCTCGGCGTCGGCCACCTCGGCCGCCCAGGCGGGCACGCCGTCCAGCGTCCCGAGCGGCACCCAGTCGAGGCCGGCGGGCAGTTCGCCGATCCGCGGGAAGTGCCCGTCCGGCCCGGTCAGCAGCGTGCGCCCGGCGACCGGCAGCGCCAGGTCGTCGGGCGTGGGCGGCCGGCTCCGGTCGGCGCCGGGAACGAAACCGCCCCGGCCGGCCGGCGCGGCGGCGGTCACGAGGTGGTCGGGCGGTGGTCCACGACGCCCGCGCCGGCCGGCAGGTCGAACGCGTTCGACTCGACCGTGTCGGTGTACCGGCTCAGCGTGATCTCCGCCGACCTGCCGTCCAGGGTCCCGGTGAAGCTGGCCAGCACCCCTTCGGTGGTGACGCAGGCGGTGAAACGCTCCCCGTCGTGGGTGACGTCGACGCAGCTGGCGTGGTGCCCCGCGAGAGTGGTGTCGCTCTGCTCGATGGCCGCCGCGGGGTCGAGGGCGGCATCGGTCAGCAGCCGGATCACCGCCGGTGGGGTGACCAGGCCGTACCTACGGGCCTCGGTGTAGACCACCACCGACGGCTTCCCGGCGGTCGCCACGGCCGGCGACACCACGCAGGAGGCACGCCCAGCGTTGTTCTCGCAGTGCGTCACCGCCTGCTGGGTCACCGTGATCTTGCCGTCCGGCCAGGTGTACGCGGCCTGGAGCGGCTTCATCGTCTGGGCGATCGAGGCGGTCCGGCCGCCGGGCAACTGATAGTCGGCGGACCAGGTCTGCTCCAGGGCCCGGTCCATCCGGGCCACGAGATCGTTGACCAGATCCGCCCGCCCGAGCGCGACCCCGGCGTCGTCGAGAGCCTGACAGCCGGTGACCGTGAGCGACGCAATGATCGAGGCGGCGAGCGCGCGGAAAATCCTCGAGGCGGCGGGCATGTGGCCCAGCCTTGTCGATCGGGGCAACCTCTCGCAAACCCGTTGCCGGTTGAGGCCCGAGAATCCGGGAATGTCCGTCTCACCCCTGGGCTGGCCCGACCCGGAGGGGCGATACGCTGCGTGTAACACGTGCCTCAGCCGCACCGTCGCGGCCCATACCGGACCGGAACACACAAACGAGGAGCGACTCAGTGGCAACCATCGAGGGAATCGTCGCCCGGGAGATCCTGGATTCGCGGGGCAACCCGACGGTCGAGGTCGAGGTCGGGCTCGACGACGGCACGATCGCCCGCGCCGCGGTGCCGTCCGGCGCCTCCACCGGTGCCTTCGAGGCGATCGAGCTGCGCGACGGTGACGCCGACCGCTACCAGGGCAAGGGTGTCGAGAAGGCGGTCGCCAACATCGAGGACAAGATCGTCGACCAGCTCATCGGCTACGAGGCCAGCGAGCAGCGGCTGATCGACCAGAAGATGCTCGATCTCGACGGCACCGACAACAAGGCCGAGCTGGGCGCCAACGCGATCCTCGGCGTCTCGCTGGCCGTGGCGAAGGCCGCCGCGGGCAGCGCCGAGCTGAGCCTCTTCCGCTACCTGGGTGGCCCGAACGCGCACCTGCTGCCGGTGCCGATGATGAACATCCTCAACGGTGGCGCGCACGCCGACTCGAACGTCGACATCCAGGAGTTCATGATCGCGCCGATCGGCGCGCCCACCTTCCGCGACGCGCTGCGCTCGGGCACCGAGGTCTACCACGCGCTCAAGTCGGTGTTGAAGAAGAAGGACCTGTCGACCGGTCTCGGCGACGAGGGCGGCTTCGCCCCGAACCTGCCGACCAACGCCGCCGCGCTCGACCTGATCGGCGAGGCCGTGGAGAAGGCCGGCTACCGGCTCGGCACCGACATCGTCTTCGCCCTCGACGTGGCCGCCACCGAGTTCTTCGACAACGGCACCTACACCTTCGAGGGCAGCCCGAAGACCGCCGAGGAGATGAGCAACTACTACACCAAGCTCGTCGGCGACTACCCGATCGTGTCCATCGAGGACCCGCTGGCGGAGGACGACTGGAGCGGCTGGGCCACCCTGACCGCGGCGCTCGGCGACCGGATCCAGATCGTCGGCGACGACCTGTTCGTCACCAACCCGCAGCGGATCGCCCGGGGCATCGCCGAGAAGGCCGCCAACGCGGTGCTGGTGAAGGTCAACCAGATCGGCTCGCTCACCGAGACCCTGGACGCGGTCGACCTGGCCCACCGGGCCGGCTTCATGTGCATGATGAGCCACCGCTCCGGCGAGACCGAGGACACCACCATCGCCGACCTGGCCGTCGCCACCGGCTGTGGCCAGATCAAGACCGGCGCCCCGGCCCGGTCCGACCGGGTCGCCAAGTACAACCAGCTCCTGCGGATCGAGGAGGAGCTCGCCGACGCGGCGCGGTACGCCGGCGCGGGTGCCTTCCCGCGCTACCGTTCGGCCTGAGCCGCAAGCTCCGGGGAGGGGTGTGACGATGCAGCAGCGCCGCACACCGGGTGGTCAGCGTCCCGCCCGTCGGCCGGGTCAGGCCGGCCGGCCGGGCGTGGCCCGGGTCCGGTCGGCGGCCCGTGACGCCGGTGTCCGCACCGACCCGCGCGCCGCCGGCCGGCCGCCCGGCGCCATCCGCGGCGTCGACGGCGTACGCTCCGCGAGCCGTCCGGCGGCCGCTCGGCGTACGGCGGCCGGCGGTGCGGTCAAGCGGCTCACCGCACCCCAACCCCGGCGCTTCACCGGGCGCGCCACCGTGCTCTTCGCGGTGCTGATCGCGCTCGCCCTGGCGTACACCTATCCGGTCCGGGTCTACCTGGATCAGCAGGCGGACATCGCGCGGATGGAGGCGTCCCAGGCCGTGCAGCGCGAGGAGATCGAGGATCTCACCGCCAAGGCGGCCAAGTGGCGGGACTCGGCGTACATCGAGGCCCAGGCCCGGGAGCGCTTCTTCATGGTCCGGCCGGGAGAGACCCCATTGGTGGTGCTCTACCCCCAGGGGGCCGCGAAGGACGCCGGCCAGGGCCGGCAGCCGGGGCCGCCGAAGTCGCCCGACCCCTGGTACGACACGCTGTGGTCGAGCGTGCAGGCGGCCAACGCCGAGCGCCCGCACAAGTGAGTCCACCCGAACGAGAGACAGGCACCGTGAGCGTCGTACCACCGCAGGACCCCGCGGCGGGTTCCGTACCCCCGCCGGAACGGCAACCGGCCACCGAGGCCGACCTGGCCGCGGTGGCCGCGCAGCTCGGACGTCCGCCCCGGGGCACCCGCGCGGTGGCTCACCGCTGCCCGTGCGGCCTGCCCGACGTGGTGGAGACGACGCCACGGCTGGCCGACGGCACCCCCTTCCCGACGCTGTTCTACCTGACCTGCCCGCGCGCGACGGCGGCGTGCAGTCGGTTGGAGTCGGCCGGGCTGATGAAGGAGATGGCCGACCGGCTCGCCGCGGACCCGGAGCTGGCCGACCGCTACCGGGCCGCGCACGAGGACTACCTGGCCCGGCGGGAGGCGATCGGCGAGGTACCCGAGATCGCCGGCATCTCGGCCGGCGGCATGCCCGGCCGGGTGAAGTGCCTGCACGTCCATCTCGGGCACGCGCTCGCCAGCGGGCCGGGGGTCAACCCGTTCGGCGACGAGACTCTGGCGCTGGTCGAGAAGTGGTGGGCCACCGGTCCGTGCGTGGACGTCCCGACGGCCGAGTGAGATGACCGCCGCCGCTGACGAGATCGTGGTCCGCCGGGCCCGCACCCGCGACGTACGCGGCATCCGGCGGCTGGTCGACACCTACACGGACGACCGGCGGCTGCTCAGCAAGGCCACCGTCACCCTCTACGAGGACGTGCAGGAGTTCCGGGTGGCGGCCACGCCGGACGGCACGGTGGTCGGCTGCGGCGCGCTGCACGTGATGTGGGAGGACCTGGCCGAGATCCGCACGGTGGCGGTGGATCCGGCCTGCCGGGGGCACCGGCTCGGGCATCGGATCGTCGGCGAGCTGATCGACGCGGCGCGCGAGCTGGGCGTGGCCCGAATCTTCGTGCTGACCTTCGAGACCCGGTTCTTCGCCTCGTTCGGTTTCCAGGAGATCGACGGCGCGCCGGTGCCGCAGCCGGTCTACGAGCAGCTGCTCCGCTCGTACGACGAGGGTGTGGCCGAGTTCCTCGACCTGGAACGGGTCAAGCCGAACACCCTCGGCAACACCCGCATGCTGCTGCGCCTGTGACCTTCCCGCGGTGTCCTGTCGGACCGCCGAACCCGGTCGGTCGGGCTGTCGTAGGGTTGCTGCCGTGACGACGCGCGTGGCCGCCATCGACTGCGGGACCAACTCGATCCGACTGCTGGTCGCCGACCTGCCCGACCCCTCCGCCGGGCCGCAGGCCCCGCTGGTGGATGTGAGTCGCCGCATGGAGATCGTCCGGCTGGGTCAGGGCGTCGACCAGACCGGCCGGCTCGCGCCCGAGGCGATCGAGCGGACCCGGGTGGCGCTCGCCGACTACGCGGCGGAGATCGAGAGGCTGGGCGCCGAGCGGGTACGGATGTGCGCCACCTCGGCGACCCGCGACGCGTCGAACGCCGCCGACTTCCGCACCATGGTGCAGCAGACCCTTGGCGTGGCGCCCGAGGTGGTCACCGGCGATGAGGAGGCGCGGCTGTCGTTCACCGGCGCGGTGTGCGGGCTGCCCGCCGACGCCAAGGCGCCGTACCTGGTGGTCGACATCGGCGGTGGGTCGACCGAGTTCGTGGTCGGCACCCGCGACGGCGGGGTCCAGGCGGCCGTCTCGATGGACATCGGCTGCGTCCGGATGACCGAGCGGCACCTGCACGGCGACCCGCCGAGCCGCGACGAGATCGCCGCCGCCCAGGCCGACATCGCCGGCGCGGTGGACCGGGCGCTGGAGGTGGTGCCGGGGCGCGAGGCCGCCACGCTGGTCGGGCTCGCCGGGTCGGTCACCACCGTCGTCGCCATCGCTCAGGGCCTCCAGGCGTACGACCCGGAGCGCATCCACCACGCCCGGGTGTCGTACGACCAGGTCGCGGAGGTTACCGCCGACCTGCTGGCGAAGACCCGCGAGCAGCGGCTGGCCAACCCGGTGATGCACCCCGGACGGGCCGACGTGATCGGTGCGGGTGCCCTGGTGCTGCGGGTCATCATGGAACGCGCCGGCATGCCGTCCGTGGTCGCCTCCGAGCACGACATCCTCGACGGCATCGCCTGGAGCCTGTCCGAGACCTCGGCATAGGTAGTTTCCCCTGCGTCTGGGCGGCGTGATTTCCATATGGTTACCACGGTCAATCTGCCTGACGGACTGCACGAGCGGCTCAAGCAGCTCGCCGAGCAGGAGCGCCGGTCGATGAACGCCATGATCGTGGTGGCGGTCGAGGAGTACGTCTCGACGCGTAGTCATCGAGCGCGTGTGCGGGATCTTGCGCGGGAGGTTGCCGAGCGGGACGCCGAACTGCTTCGGCGGTTGGCGGAGTGATCAACTATCTTGAGGTAGAGCTTCGCAAGCTCTATGTCTGATCCATCCGCACAACATCAGGGGTGCTGCTTCAAACGCCTTCGGCAGCGAGGCGGGCGCCAAAGCCGAGCAGCGCCACTCCGGTCAGCCCGTCCAGCCAGCGGCGCACCCGGCGCCGGGACAGCAGCAAGCGCATCCGGTTCAGCGCTCCGACCAGCACAATCAGGTACGCCAGGCTGAGCACCGCGTGGCTCAGCGCGAAGGCGAGCAGCATTCCCACTGATGCCGACGGGCCGAGGAACTGTGGCAGCACGGCCAGGTAGAAGGCCAGCACCTTCGGGTTGGTGATGTTGGACAGGAACCCCTGCCGGAAGCCGGCGAGCGCCTGCCCCGGCGTGCTGGCCGGCTCGCCCGCCAACGGGGGATAGCTGCCGCGCCAGGCCGAGCGCCCCGCCTGCACCCCGAGGTAGACCAGGTACGCCACTCCGGCCCAGCGGATCGTCTCGAACAGCGGCTGGGAGCGGACGACGAGCGCGCCGAGGCCGGCGGCTGCGGTCGCACCCTGCACGGCGTTCGAGGCGGTCACGCCGAGCGCGCTCCACCTGCCACGGCGGCGGCCGGCGGCCAGGGTGTTGCGGGTGACCACGGCGAAGTCCGGCCCCGGTATCAGGACCAGCACCAGGGCGAAGACCAGGAATGAGGCGTAGCTGCTCCACGACATGCCGCAAGACTAGGGCCCGCCACCCGCTACTGTTTGCTTGACGGTACTGCGCAATCCACAGTACCGTGCCAAGCGTGGATACGACACAGCTCCTCAAGGGCGTGCTCGACCTGGCCGTGCTCGCCGTGCTCAGAGACGAGGACGGCTACGGCTACGACATCCTCCGCCGGCTGCGCGAGGCCGGCCTGGAGGAGGTCGGCGACGCCTCGGTCTACGGCACCCTGCGCCGGCTCTTCGCCGCCGGCCTGCTGACCACGTACGTGGTGCCGAGCGAGTCCGGCCCGCACCGTAAGTACTACGCGCTCAACGCCGCCGGCCGTGACCAGCTCGCCCGCTCCGGCAAGACCTGGCGCTCGTTCGCCGCCACCATGAACGCACTGCTCGACGATCGGGGGATGGCGGCATGACCGTCACTGGGCAGGAGATCACGGACTACGTCGACCGGGTGCGGGCCGCCCTCGCCGACCTGTCACCCAAGGTCCGCGACGAGTTGACCGAGGACCTGCCGGAGCACCTGGCCGAGGTGGCCGCCGAGGCCGACGGCACCCTGGTCGACCGGCTGGGCACCCCGGAGGCGTACGCGGCAGAGCTGCGCGCCGCCGCCGGCGCGGAGGGTCACCCCGAGCGGTCGTCGCTCGACCGTAGGCTGACCGCCGCGCGTAACCGGGTCACCACCCAGCTGCGCGCCCTGGACACCCAGCTCGGCCCGCTGCTCGGGTACGCCTCGGTGAGCGAGTTCCTCCGGCCGCTGCGCCCGGCGTGGTGGCTCCTCCGTGGCTGGTTGGTCGCGCTGCTGGTCTCCGCGCTGCACGGCGAGTCGCCGGGGCTGCTGCCCCGGTTCGACGGCCGCGTGCTGGGTGGCTTGTTCCTGCTCGTCGGCGCGGTGCTCGCGTCGGTCTGGCTGGGCCACCGCTCGGCCGGCTTCCGCGGCTGGCCGCGACAGCTGCTGCGCCTCGGCACGGCCGTCCTGCTGCTCTTCACCGTCCCCACGCTGTTCAACCTGGACCAGCGCGCCAACGTGCAGCTCGTCTCGGTGTACAACCCGTACGAGTCGGTCCAGGACGTCTTCGTGTACGACGACCAGGGACGGCTGGTGCGTAACGCCCAGCTCTTCGATCAGAACGGCTCGCCGATCGACCTCGGCTGGCGGAACTGTGAGTGGAGCGGAAACATGCCCGAGCCGACGAACGCCTACCCCTACTGCCCTGACGAGGCCCCCTTCGGGCCGACCGCGTCCGTTCCAACTCCGACCGCGCCCGTTCCTGGCCCGACCGAACCCGTTCCGGACCCGTCCGCGCCGACCGCCAGCGCGTCGCCCACGCCGGGGACGCCGAGCGGAAACCCGCCGACCGAGGGCGTGCCGGCCACGCCGACCGAGGGCGCCTCAGCCGGGGTGCCGGAGCCGACCCCGCCAGGGCCGGAGCCGACCCGCTGAAGAAACTCGCCTGAGGGGCGCCCGCCGACCGGCTGGCGCCCCTCAGGGTTCCACCGTGGACGAATGGGGTGGGGCGTTGCACGGACACTGAAGGCGGTCGCTACGGTGTCGTCTGCTCGGTGACCTCCACGAAGGGACCACCCGTGTCAGAGCAGTCTGTTCCCGTGTCGCCCCCGTCCTCCCGTCTCGGTGCCGTGATCGGGGTGGTCGTGCTGCTCGTCGGCGTCGCGTCCGTCCTGCTGGTGGGGCTGCTGATCTGGAGCAGGCTGGGCGGCAACCTGGGCGACCTGTTCAACCGCGGCGACGCCACGGCCGAGGCGAAGGTCGGTGACTGCATCGCCGAGTTGCCTCGGGCGGCCGGGAAGGAGGCGGAGCCCACCGATGACGTTCGGCTGGTGCGGTGCAGCACACCCGAAGCCGCGTACCAGGTGGTCGGTCGGGTGCGGGACGCGGCGGCGGCGCGGGACCGGTCAGCGTACGCGTGCGAGCCGTACTTCCACCCGGGTGACGACAGCTACGTCCTCTACCGGGTCGGCGACGACGGCGACGGCTACCTGCTCTGCCTCGTCCGAGGGGTGAAGGCGAGGTGAATGCCACTATTTCCGCGTCTTCCCCGGGTCGGTAAGGCCGTGGCACGCTACCGCACGTACACCCACAGCGCGACCAGCCAACGATGACTGACCGCTAGGAGGACGGGTTCGATGGGCGAGATGGTGAGCTTCACCGGCAACGGAGGGACGAGCGAGGGGTATCTCGCGATACCCTCCGACGGTGCGGCCAGCCCGGCGGTCATCGTCATCCAGGACTGGTGGGGCCTGGTGCCCCACGTCCGGGCCGTGGTGGACCGCTTCGCGGAGGCCGGCTTCGTCGCCCTCGCGCCGGACTTCCGGCACGGCGGCCCGGCCAGTCGGCCGAGTGAGCCCCGGCAGATGTTGAACAGCACGCAGATGAACGAGGCAGCGACGGACATCGCCGCCGCCGCGGAATACCTGGCCGACCGCCCCGAGGTGGCCGGGGGGATCGGGTGCGCCGGGTTCTGCGCGGGCGCCAGCCTGGCCCTCTGGTCCGGGACGTTCTCCGAGCGGATCGCCGCCACCGCGGGCTTCTACCCCCGGCTGCCCTGGGAGGGCATGCGGACGGACTGGGCCGACTACGCCGGCAAGGCCGCGCTCATCCACTGCTCCGAAGCGGACGGCACCTCCGCGGCCGACGGGGTGCAGAGCGTACGCCAGGCCATCGAGACCGCCGGGGGCGCGTGCCAGACGTACGACTACCCGGGCACCGCGCACGCGTTCTTCAACGAAGACCGCCCGGAACACTTCGACCAGCGGGCCGCCGCCACGGCCTGGGCCCGCACGCTGGAACTCTTCCGGGCCCGGCTTGGCTGAGCCGCGTACGCCTCAGGAGGTGGTCGCCCGCGCCGCGTGGGCGACCGACCTGGCCGACCTCGACGGCGCGGTGAGCGACTGCTTCGCCTGCCCGCGCCTGGTCTCCTGGCGGGAGGAGGTCGCCCGGACGAAGCGGGCGGCCTTCCGCGACCAGGAGTACTGGGGGCGGCCGGTGCCGGGCTTCGGCGCACCCGACGCCCGGATCGCCATTCTCGGCCTGGCGCCGGCCGCGCACGGCGGCAACCGCACCGGCCGGATCTTCACCGGTGACCGCTCCGGGGACGTGCTCTTCGCCGCGCTGCACCGCGCCGGGCTCGCCAACCAGCCGACCAGCGTCGCCGTCGACGACGGTCTGAGCCTGCGCGAGACCCGCATCTTCGCCGCCGTACGCTGCGCACCGCCGGACAACAAGCCCACCCCGGTAGAGCGGGACACCTGCGCGCCCTGGCTGCACCGTGAGGTCGCGCTGATCCGGCCCACCCTGCGGGTCGTGGTCGCGCTGGGCGCGTTCGCCTGGGCCGCGTGGTGGCCGGTCCTGCGCGATGTGTACGGTCAGCGACCGCCCACGCCTCGCCCCGCCTTCGGTCATGGGGCACACTGGTCCGGCACGTCCGCACCGGCACTGCTCGGCTGCTATCACGTCAGCCAGCAGAACACCTTCACCGGGCGGCTGACACCAGCGATGTTGGACGACGTGTTCGCCCAGGCGAAACGGCTGGCCGGGGTGGACTGAGGAACGCGTAGGCGGTGGGATGGACCTTGGCGTGCTGCGCCGGTGGTGGCCGGTCGCTGCGGTGATCGTGCTGCTCGCCGCCGCCGCGCTCGCCGCCGGGCACGCCGCGATCGGGGCGAGCCGGATTCCGACCGATGTGGACGGCCTCCCGTACGTGCTGGAATATCCGACGGACGAGCCCTCGATCGCGGTCGAGCCCCGCGACGCGGGCCAGCCCGCATCCGGTGAGATTCCCCAGTGGATACTCACCGCCGCGCTGGTCGTGCTCGGCCTGGCCATGCTGACCGTCGTCGGCTATATGTTGTGGACATTGGTCGGCGGGGCGCTACGGCGGAGCGCCCGAGCCATCCCGAGGCAGCGTGCCCGGCGTACCGTCACGGGCACCGCCCGGGAGGTGATGGCCGTCCTGGACGCCGGCCTGGTGGAGTTGGACGACCGGTCCACCGATCCACGGACGGCGGTGATCGCCTGCTGGGTCCGGCTGGAGGAGGCCGCCGAGGAGGCCGGCGTGCCCCGGCTCGCCGGGGACACCTCCACCGACCTGGTCAGCCGGCTGTTGCGCGGCGACCCGGCGGCCGGCGTCCCGGCGATCGCCAGCGCCGACGTGCTGGACGGTTTCGCGCGCGTCTACCGGGAGGCCCGGTACGCCACCCACACCGTCGACGAGCGGATGCGCGACCAGGCCCGGGACGCGCTGCGCCGGTTGCGCGGGGAACTGACCAGCCTGGCCGTCGCCGGTGAGGCCCCGCCGTGAGCGAGCGAATCGGGACCAGCATCGACGACCTGCTGTCGTCCGAGGAAGCCGCCCGGGAGCGGCCCGAAGCGCGGCCCGGCCGGCTGCGCTGGGTGCCGCGTACGCTCGCGGCCACCGTGGCGGCCGTGGTGGTGGTCGTCGCCGGCCTGCGCACGGTGAGCCTGCAGGTTCCGCTCTGGATCATCGTGGCGGGCGTGCTCGCCCTGCTTACCGTGCGCCGGGTCACCGCCGCGCTGTCGCCCCCGCCGCCGCCCCGGGCTGGAGGGCCCCCCGCCGGCGAGGAGCCGGGGGCCTGGAACTGGGCCGCCCGGGACGCGCTGCGCGGCTTCAACGGCTGGCAACGCCCGCTGGACTGGTGCGGCGGTGACCGGGAGCGGTTCAACACCCGGATCCTGCCCCGCCTCGGTGAGCTGGCCGACGAGCGGCTGCGCCAGAAGCACGGCGTCACCCGCGAGTCCGACCCGGCCCGCGCCCGTGCCCTGCTGGGCGAGCCGCTGTGCACGTTCCTCGATACGCCCTCCCGCCGCCCCCCGTCGCCGCGCGACCTCGCGGCGATCGTCGCCCAACTGGAGAAGCTTTGATGAACGACGTGGACCGGAGTCTGCTCCCCGCCGAGGTGGGCCGGCTGGCCCGGACGGTGCTGGACGCGGTCGGCACGGTCGTGGTCGGCAAGCGGGACGCCCTGGAGCTGGTCCTCGCCGGCATCCTGGCCGGCGGCCACGTGCTGCTGGAGGACCTGCCCGGCCTGGGCAAGACGCTGACCGCGCGCTCGTTCGCGCAGGCCCTCGGGCTGGACTTCCGCCGCCTCCAGTTCACCCCGGACCTGCTGCCCGCCGACGTCACCGGCTCCTTCCTGTACGACCAGCGCAGCGGCGACTTCTCGTTCCGCGCCGGGCCGGTCTTCACCAACCTGCTGCTCGCCGACGAGATCAACCGGACCCCGCCGAAGACCCAGTCCGCGCTGCTCGAGGCGATGCAGGAGAAGCAGGTCTCGGTCGAGGGCGTGACCTACCGGCTGGACGAGCCGTTCCACGTGCTCGCCACCGCCAACCCGATCGAGCACGAGGGGACGTACCCGCTGCCCGAGGCGCAGCTCGACCGGTTCCTGCTCCGGGTGTCGTTCGGCTATCCCGACCACGACGAGGAGTGGGAGGTGCTGCGCCGGCGGATCGCCCGCCGCCGGGAGGAGGCGGAGATCAAGCCGGTGGTGGACGCCGGCACGCTGCGCGCCATGCAGGCCGCGTTGGAAGACGTGGTCGTCGAGGACTCGATCGGCCGGTACGTCGTAGCGCTCACCGCGGCCACCCGGGAGCACCCGTCCGTGCTGGTCGGCGCCTCGCCGCGCGGCTCGCTGGCGCTGCTGCTGCTGTCCCGGGTCCGGGCGGTGCTCGCCAACCGCGACTATGTGGTGCCGGAGGACGTGAAGGCGGTGGCGGTGCCCGCGCTGGCCCACCGGATCACTTTGCGTCCGGAGATGTGGCTGCGCCGGGTCGACCCGTCCTTCGTCGTCGGTGAGGTGCTGGAGTCCACGCCCGCCCCGGCCAGCGGGGCGCTGCCGAGCTACGCGGCCGGGCTCGCCGGGCGCTGATGGCCGACCGTCACGAGCCGGCGAGCGGCTGGGCGCCCACCCGGGCGCTCGGCCGGGCCGTGCTGCTCACCGGGCTGTTGCTGATCGCGGCCGTCCTGCTCGGCCGGATCGACCTGGTCGTGCTGGCCACACCGTTCGCGCTGGGCACCGCGTACGCGCTGCGCCGCCGGCCCACCGCGCTGCCCGAGCTGGAGATCGTCACCGGGGAGGCGCAGCTGGTCGAAGGCGCGCCGATGGCGGCCACCGTCGTCGTCGCCAACCCGGACACCGTCTCGTACGACATGGCGCTCGTTCGGACCCGGATGTCGCGCTGGCTGCGCGTGGAGAAGGCCGGCTTCGGCGGGGCCGGGGTGGACGTGAGCCGGTCCGGCGGGGCCGACCGGCCCTTCGTCACCGCGGTGCCGTCCGGCACCGCCGTCGACCTGGAGCTGACCGGGACGGCGCTGCGCTGGGGCCGGCACCCGGTCGGGCCGGCCGGGGTGCGGGTCGCCGCCGCCGACGGGCTGCTGGTCTCCCGGGCCGTGCTCACCGAACCGGCCCGGATGCGGGTCTATCCGATGACCGAGCCGTTCGAGGCGGTGGAGGCGATGCCCCGGGCCGCCGGGCTGGTCGGCGCGCACCACTCGCGCCGGCCGGGAGAGGGCGGCGAACTGGCCGGGGTACGGGTCTTCGCGCCCGGGGACCGGCTACGCCGGATCGACTGGCGGGTGTCGCTACGGGCCCGGCAGCTGCACGTGGCCGCCACCCTCTCCGACCGGGACGCCGAGGTGGTGGTGCTGCTCGACGTGCTGGCCGAGGCGGGCCGCTCCGGCGGCATCCGCGGCCCGGCCTCGGTGCTGGACACCACGGTCCGGGCCGCCGCCGCGATCGCCGAGCACTACCTGCACCGGGGCGACCGGGTGGCCCTGCTGGAGTACGGCCCGGCCGCCCGCCGGCTCCGCCCGGCCAGCGGGCGCCGGCAGTACCTGACCGTGCTGGAATGGCTGCTCGACGTGCAGGCCGAGTCCTCCCCGCACGAGCCGTACGACAAGGTGTTCGGCCCCCAGCTGCTCTCCCCGGACGCGTTGGTGGTGGTGCTCACCCCGCTGCTCGACGAGCGGTCCGCCCAGATGCTGGCCCGGATGGCCCGGGGTGGGCGGTTCGTGGTGGCGGTGGACACCCTGCCCGCCGATCTGCCCACGCCAAAGGACCGCGGCTGGGCCGAGGTGGCCTACCGGCTGTGGCGGCTGGACCGGGAGACGATGATCGGCCAGCTCCGCGAGCACGGCGTGCCGGTGGTGCGCTGGGCCGGCGCCGGCAGCCTCGACCTGGTGCTGCGGGACGTGGCCCGCCTGGCCAGTGCGCCGAGAGTCGGTGGCCGGTGAGCGCGAGCGAGGGCGGGCGGGCATGAACGAACTGGTCGAAGGGCTGAACGAGCGGGTCCGCGGCTGGTGGTACGCGGTCAACCGGGTCAGCCTCACGCCGCTGCTGGTCCGCGCCGGCATTTTTCTCACCGTGCTGGTCGGCTTCCTGCTCGCGTACCCGGTGCAGGCGTTCAACCCCCGGTCGCTGCTGGCCTTCGCGGTGGCGGCGGTGCTGCCGGCGGCTGGGCCGCGCCGGGTCTGGCCGACCTTCGCGGCGCTGGTCATGGTCGGCGGCTGGCTGCTCGCCACGATGGGCTTCGACCGGCCGCCGACGCTGTGGCGGCTGCTCGCCGTGGCCACCCTGCTCTACCTGGCGCACAGCCTCTGCGCGCTGGCCGCGCTGCTGCCGTTCGACGCGGTGGTCGACCCGGACCTGATGCGCCGGTGGTTGGCCCGGGCCGGCGGGGTGGTGCTGGCCAGCGCGGTGCTCGGCATCGTGCTGGCCTGGCTCGGCGGGGTCGGTGGAAGCCGCGGCTTCCAGGCGGCGACCGTCGCCGGTCTGCTCGTCGCGGTGGCGCTAAGCGCGCTGCTCGGCTGGCTCCTGCGCCGCCGATAGCGGGCACAACGCAGGACGTTGCCCAGGTCACACGGGTTGTGCTCCGTCACAGACGGGGGTCTCGAAAGGGATGAGGTGAGCCCCTCGGGGAAAGATAGATGACGTGAACCCGAAGCGGATCCTTGTCGTGGGTGCCGGGCACGTTGGCCTGTACACCGCTCTGCGCCTGTCCAAGAAGCTGGGCTCTCGTGAGGCCGAGGTCATCGTCGTCGACCCGCAGCCGCACATGACCTACCAGCCGTTCCTGCCGGAGGCTGCCGGCGGCAACATCTCGCCCCGGCACGCCGTGGTGCCGCTGCGGCGGGAGTTGCGGAAGTGCAAGGTGCTGGCCGGCACGGTCACCCGGATCGACCACGGCCGGAAGACCGCGACCGTGCAGCCCATCAGCGGCCCGGCCCGGGAGGTCCAGTACGACCACGTGGTGGTCGCCCCCGGCTCGGTCTCCCGCACGCTGCCGATTCCCGGCCTGCACGAGCACGGTATCGGGTTCAAGACCATCGGCGAGGCGATTTTCCTGCGCAACCATGTGCTGGACCGGCTCGACGTGGCGGCGGCCACGACCGACCCGGAGGTCCGCCGGCGCGCGCTGACCTTCGTCTTCGTCGGCGGTGGCTACGCCGGCATCGAGGCGCTCGCCGAGATGGAGGACATGGCGCGCGACGCGCTGCGCTACTACCCGGAGCTCAAGCCGGAGGAGATGCGCTGGGTCCTGGTCGAGGCCACCCAGCGGGTGCTGCCCGAGGTCGACCGGGACATGGGTGCCTACACGGTGCAGCAGTTGCTCAAGCGGAACATGGACGTCCGCCTGGACACCCGGCTCGAATCCTGCGCCGACGGGGTCGTCAAGCTCTCCGACGGGGACAGCTTCGTCACCGATACCATCGTCTGGACGGCCGGCGTCAAGCCGTCGCCGATGCTGGACGCGACCGACTTCCCGCGCGACGAGCGTCGACGGGTCACCTGCCTGCCCACCCTGCAGATCGTGGACGGCGACCGGGTGGTCGAGGGCGCCTGGAGCGCGGGCGACTGCGCCGCGGTGCCGGACCTGACCAAGGAGCCGGGCAACTTCTGCTCGCCGAGCGCGCAGCACGCGGTCCGGCAGGCCGCCCGGATGGCCGACAACATCGTCAACGTGATCCGCGGGCGGGAGCCGGTCAACTACAAGCACAAGCACGCGGGCAGCGTGGCCAGCCTCGGCCTGCACAAGGGCGTGGCGCAGGTCTACGGCGTGAAGATGACCGGCTGGCCGGCCTGGTTCATGCACCGCACGTACCACATGTCGCGGATCCCATCCTTCAACCGCAAGGTCCGGGTTGTGGTCGACTGGACGCTGGCGTTCTTCCTCAAGCGTGAGGTGGTCGCGCTCGGCCAACTGCACGACCCGCGCGAGGAGTTCGCCGAGGCGTCCCAGCCGGTCGCCACCCGCTGAGTTCGTCGACAAGGGGGCCCTTCCCGCCTGGGAAGGGCCCCCTTGTCATGCCGGCCCCCGCTTGGGGTGCTCCGGGCGGTCAGGCCTGATCCCTGCGCCGGTCACGGCGGCCGCACCCCAGTCGTGCGCCCCTCGCGCCGTCCGCGTGGGCGCCCGGGTCGCGGCGGGCCCCGCACCGGCGTCGTGCGCCCTCGCCGTCCGCACGCGCCGTCTGAACCGCGCCGCGCGCCCTCGCCGTCCGCGTGCGCGTCGTTCAGAGGGGCCGCCCCGCGTCGTGCGCCCTCGCCGCCCGCGTGCGCGGCTTGCGTGTGCCGCGTGCCGGGGTACGCCCTGCCGGTGCGGGGTGAATGTCGGGTTGCCGGGTGGCTGTCGCGTTGGTGGGTGGAACGCTATGGAGGTCACGGGAGTCGTTTGACGTCCATGCCGTTCCACTGACGGCCTCGATGTTTGGGCGGCACGGGTGCCGCTGAGGTGTTGTGTCCGTTTTGTGGGTGTGGCGGGCGGCGTCGCGGGCCGGAATGCCGGGTGGGGGTCGGTCGTTGAACACGGGTGCACGGCCGAGGAGGACGCCCCCGCCTGGCGGGGTGCGTGAGGCCC